>JAQCJA010000229.1 GCA_027593305.1 bacterium | reverse complement strand
ACTAGTACAAGGGGGCTGCCGACCTTTTTTGACCCTATGCGTCCCTACGCGTGAATAATCCGGGCTAGATGATTGGAACTGTAATCTGTGAATTCGGAGATTCCTATCTGATCCGGGCAAGTCCTGACTGACTCATGAATCCATAACTGATTGCAGTACAACTCGATACGAAGTTAACATGAAATGCCCGCGAGATTCTGTTCTCGCGGGCGTTTTCGTGTCGTGCTGGCAACACTGAATCGACCGACCTGCTACCTGTTCGGCTGCGGCGTCACACGCAGGTAGGGTTTGATGCGTGTGAATCCCTTGGGGAATTTTGCTGTCGCTTCCTCGTCGGACAACGCCGGGACGACGATGCAGTCATCACCATCCTGCCAGTTTGCCGGCGTGGCGACTTTGTATTCCGAGGTCAACTGCAACGAGTCGATGATACGCAGGATCTCATCGAAATTGCGGCCCGTCGATGCTGGATAGGTGAGTATCAGTTTCACTCTCTTATCGGGGCCGATGACAAAAACCGAGCGAACCGTCAAATTGTTGAGCGCGTTCGGATGGATCATGTCGTAGAGATCGGCTACGACCCGGTCGGCATCGGCGATGATCGGGAAGTTGACGCTGGTATCCTGGGTTTCGTTGATGTCGGCAATCCAACCCTGATGCGAGTCCAGGGGATCGACGCTGAGACCGACAACCTTGACGTTGCGGCGGTCGAACTCCGGCTTCAATTTGGCAACGGTACCCAACTCGGTGGTGCATACGGGCGTGTAGTCGGCAGGATGAGAAAAGAGGATGGCCCAGCCATCGCCGATCCACTCATGGAATTTGATCGTACCTTCCGTGGTTGCAGCGGTGAAATCCGGTGCTTCATCACCCAGGCGGATCGCCATTTGAGACTGACTCCTGTTTCAAGAAGGGAAAAAAGGTAGAAGGCGTATGCATTCGACCCGTACACAGACGGCAGGTACGATAGGAACGAGAGAGCCCCTGTCAACGCAGACCCGTGGCAGGTTGGCTCTGGCCCCGGGCTTTGTACTGGTGCTGCTCTGCTTATGTGCCGCTCCGTCGCATGCGTGGTGGGGCAACGGCCACGCAATCCTGACGGAGGCGGCGGTGTTGGCACAACCACAGGAGGTCCCGATCTTCTTCCGCAAAGGGGCCGTCAAGGTCGCCCACATGTCAATTGATCCTGATGTCGCCAAGAACCGCGCTGCGCCCCACCTCTACGACGGCGAGTTTCCCGAGCATTTCTTTGACCTCGAATTGCTCGAGGGGGCCGACATTCCGGCAAAACGGCACGAGTTCGTTGCGTTGTGCAACAGCCTTGGCGTAGCGCCCAACAAAGTGGGCTACGCCCCATATGCGATTCTGGAGTATACGGAACGCCTCATGGTCGCCTTCGCCGAGCATCGGAAGTGGCCGGAAAACGACATGATCCAGGCCAAGATCTTCGTCTACGCCGGCATGCTCGCACACTACGCCGAGGACATCGCTCAGCCCTTACACACCACGGTCCACTACGATGGGCGCCTCGTTGAGGGTGGCGAGAAAACACACGTCGGCATCCATGAGACGGTGGATTCGATCATCGAGCGCTTGCAGATGACACCGGCAGAACTGGCCACCCGCGTGACCGTTGCCCCCATCGAAGGAGATCTGGCTGAGGTGGTGCGGGCGCAGATCTACGAGAGCAATGGCCGCGTCGATCTGGTGTATGAACTGGTGGATGGTCTCGACCCGGTCTCCGAGCAGGGCAGGGCGCTGGCTCAGGAGCGTGCCCGTCGGGCTGTCGCCTTTACGGCCAGCCTTTATCTGACAGCCTGGCAGTCGTCCGAGGCTGTGCGCCTGCCGGGATGGCTGAATCGATAACAGGAAGCCGTGGATATGCAGGATTCAACGTCAGCAGCGACACTTCCGCTGCCCTTCGTGCTTACGCCGGAACAGATGCTGGCCTACACCGGACAGTATCAGGGTGAGCGCTTTGCCGATGGCAGACCGAAGGTTGCCGACTCGATCCTGGAGCGCATGCGGCGGGGGACCTGCGAGCAGGCCTGGACCGTATTGAGAGCACACGGCTACAACTGCCAGTTTCAGGGAGAGTGGGTGGTTACACACACGGACCCGGTGCTCGTGGGCCGAGCGGTTACGTGCAATTTCATCCCGCACCGTCCGGATCTGGCCGCTGTTGTCAACGAATCGGCAAACGCTGTGGGCCTGGCGGGACGGGACAAGCACTGGGTCATGGATCGGCTTGTCACCAATGACGTCATCGTTGCGGATCTGCTCGACAAGCAGATTGGCGGGGGCTTCATTGGCGACAACCTGGCAAACATGATCCACAACAGGACGGGCACGGGGGTTGTCGTCTGGGGCGGGACCCGCGACCTGGCAGGTGTGCTCGAGCTTGAAGATTTCGTCGTGTTCAACCGGAACTGGGATCCATCGACTTCCGGTTCGTACGACCAGACGATGATCATCGGCTACAACACGCCCATCGTCATCGGTCGCGCCGCCGTGATGGCGGGCGATGTCGTTCTGGGACTGCGGGAGGGTGTCACATTCATACCCGCCCATCTGGCCCGGGAAGTCGTCGAAACGGCCGAACTGATTCAGCTCAAGGACGCCTTCGGTTACGAGCGTCTGAAAGCGGGCCTGTATACGGCGGGGCAGATCGATGCCGCATGGACGGAGCCGATCCTTGCGGATTTCCACGCCTGGGTGCGCGCCCGCATCGAAGCTCTGCCTGCGGAGCAACAGGAAATGCTGCGCGGCCAGTCCTGGTACTAGGGCCGTGTCCTGGAACAATACTTGTATTCGGCCACCGGGGCATCCCGGTTCGCGGCGTTGCGCCTGCTTCGCGTGTTCCACCAACAGGTAACACTGGCGCGCCTTGCGGCCCGGGCGCCGGAGCCCTGCGGGCCCACACGCCCGAATTGTACCAGGCCATTTCCGCAACACGGCACTATGACACTGGCGGGTCGGCCAGGAGTTCGGTCCAGGTCTGCACGATCCGCGTTCGAGGCGCGCCTCGCAGGTCTGTCGTCGCATCGGTCCAGTCACTGTGGGCGGCGAGGAAGACAAAGTCGATGTCCAGTGCCTGTGCCGCTTCGAAGTCGGCTTTGCCATCACAATCATGACGCCATCGACCTGACCGAGGGCCTGCAGCACAGCTCGTATGTGCACGGGCTTGGTTGTGGGCGAGCCGAGTACGTCACGAAATCGATGGGCGATCCCCTGGTCGTCGAAAACGGCGCGCAGTTCCTCCTGATCCGACCCTGAAACAACCGTCACCCATTGACGGCCGCCCATATTCGCGGCAAACTCGAGTGCTTCCGGCAAGGGCTGCAGCCCTCGGTATGCTGCCCGAGAGGCAGTGCCGAACGCCCTGAGCGCCTGCTCGATTGCAGATTCCGCATCCGGCACGGTGTGGATCTCGGTGAAGAAGCGGCGCAGGATGACGTAACGTGAGATCCCGCCCCCCACATGCAGCAATGCCTGCAAGCGGGCGACAGCAGCCGGCGGATAGGCTGCCAACACCGTGGCGAAGACCGCCGCCTTGGCAGCATTGCTGGCAAAGATGACCCCATCACAATCCATGAATACGGCGCGCGGCATCTTGCTGTCCTGTGTCACGGGAGCATGGCTCTCATCCGGGTCAGCCCTACTTCATGCCTACCACCATCGAGTCCGGACCGATGAAGCCCGCCTCACGCATCCATTGCTGGCAGTCGCCGCCGGTGTAATCGAAGCCATCCGGTGTCTCAATCAGCATGTTGAGACTCATCATCAGACCAAATGCGTTCTGCGCTCGATCGTCGTCGATGATGGCTTCGTAGACGATGAGGGCGCCGCCGTCCGGCAGCGCCGCGCAGGCTTTGGCAACGAGTGCCTTCTTCTGCTCGAGCCCCAGTCGTGCAGAATGTGTCCCGTGAGGATCACGACCGCCCCCGGCAGGTCCTGCTGAAAAAAGTCTCCACCCACGAAGCTCACCCGGTCCGCGGCACCACAGGCATCGATGTAGTCTTCGAAGATGATTTCCAGAATCCCAGGCCGGCCTGCAGAATTCGGTCCGGCGTCGGCTGCTCCGTACTCATCCCTTACGGGGTAGGGTTGAAGAAACCACTAACAGTAGCGACTCACTGCCCGCCCAGCCATGCCCATGCTGCACCGGCGCGACACTGGGGGTACGTGCACTTCGGGGCACGGGGGTACCTGTGTCACCACGGGTCCAGGTCTGGCTGCGGGCGGAGTATGGAGACAGTTGTCTGGCAACGCAGTTGCGTGTGCTGCCCGATATCGATCCCATGCACATCGTCGATGATGGCACGCCGAACTGCATCGACACGTAACCGGATATCTAGGCGCTGGCAGATGTCAGCGTCGAGCAGAAGCGGACCGAAGACGGCGGCTGCACCGTAGGGTCACGCACTTTCAACACGCCCGGGACTTCACACATTCACGTGCACGACCTTCGCCGGAGCGAAACCGTTAAATCCGGTCGCCGACGCACTGCTGTAGGCGCCGATCATCTCTGCGTAGAGCAAATCACCCATTTCAAGCTCGGGCAGGTTCTCTGCCAGGGAGATCGTGTCGAGGGCATCACAGGTCTGGCCAAAGACGGCACAGATGCTCTCCGGCCCCTCCTTGAATGCCTTCAGGGGGTACACACAGTGGTCGAAGATGATGCCGGAGAAGGTGTGATACACACTGTCATCGATGTAGTAGCAGATCTTCCCGTCGCGAACGGCCTTGCCGATGATCTGTGCCGCGGACATGGCCGCCGAGGCCACCAGGAACCGGCCGGGTTCAGCGATGATCTGGAGGTCCGGAAACAACCGGCGGATCTCGGCATCGATCACCTGTGCCAGATCATCGAAAGGTCTCACATGCTGATTGTAGCGCGCGGGAAATCCGCCACCGATGTCCAGGATCCTGACCTCGTGGCCCCGGGAAAGCGCTTCGCTGATCACGCCCGCCACCAGATGGAGCGCCTGCACATAATTCTCCACATTCGTGCACTGACTGCCCACGTGGAAGCTGATCCCTTCCAGGACCAGATTCAGATCGGCGGCCTGTTGAATCAGTGCCACCGCTTCGCCCGGATCGCAGCCAAACTTTGAGCTCAACTCCACCATCGACCCAGTGTTGGGGACCTTCAGTCGCAGGATGACGCCAGCCTGGGGTGCATATTGTTTGATCTTCTGCAGTTCCAGCGCATTATCGAAGGTGACCAGTGGTTTGTACTGATCCAGTGCCTGCAGCGTCTCTTTGGGTTTGATCGGATTGGCGTAGATGATCTGATCCCAGATGAAGTCCTGTCTCTGTGACGCCGGCAGGTCTTTGATCAGATCATGGACGAGCATGAATTCGGCAAGGGAAGCCACGTCGAAGCTGCCGCCCGCCCGATACAGGGTGCCGAGAATGGCGGGGGCGGGGGTGGCCTTTACCGCGTAGTAGATCTGCACATTTGGCAGGCACCGCTTGAAATCCGCGTAGTTCTGCCGCAGAATTTCATGGTCCACGACGACGAGAGGTGTGCCGTGCTCACGGGCAAGGGATTGCAGTGTATCAGGGGTCATCTGTACCACGCAAGTGAAGTGTCAGGACTGTCACGCGCAACGCTGGCCAGATGCCACGGCGCCGACAGTCCGAGTCCGATGTCAGAGAGTATATGAGCCGGTGCCCGCATGGTCAGGGCACGAACCCAAATCGTGGGCTTGGAGTGTTGACATCATGAACAGGTCAGGCACAATGATAGATGGACCATCGCGCCCGGCGCGACCGATCCGGGGAAAGGGCCAGGCCCCCCCGTCGTTCCACCCACCCTGCGGTGCTTCCGCTGAAGTGGTCGCCAGGCATGGGAGGGATGGGTCATGATCGATGCTGAGATGGCGTAGATCTCGAGACCTCCCCCCAACGATGTGGCATGCGCATCCATGCCTGATCACGTGCACCAGAGACTACCGAAACGAGCTGATTGCCGCTGAGTGTGAGGCGCTGACAGGGGGACGACCCAACGCGTGGGGCATCGCCAACGGCAGCACAGATCAGGTCCTTGACGGGGCGTTCGTCAAGCAAGGCGTGCAAGTGCTGGCCCGGGCAGACGGACTCGAACAACTCGTATCACGTGTGGCGGAACTGGGTCTTCATCAGGACGAATTTCGCATTGAGTGGCTGGCTGCCGGAGGTCCCGAGGATCGCCGCGTGGCGACGACTGCCATCGCCGATCAGATCCAGGGCCGCCCCAACCTGAACGACCCGGAACATCGGTTTCTGCTGGTGGCAGAAGCGGGGGGCATGGCCTTTGGCAGTGTCGTTGTCGAGGCGTCCCGGGACTACCGGAAACATGATCGAAAGCCCTGTCACACACCCAGTTCCTTGCCGTTACGACTGGCCAGATGCCTGGTCAACCTCGTCCCCCGGGATGTTGAAAGCATCGCCGATCCCTGCTGCGGTACTGGATCGATTCTACTGGAGGCAGCCGCCATCGGGTTGCAGGCGAGGGGCGGGGACTGGAATCCGCGAATGGTGGCGATGTCCAGACAGAATCCAGACAGAATATCGACACCTTCGGTTACGAGATTCAGCTCGGCTGTGCCGACGCACGTAATGGGTCTGACATAGCGGATGCGGTTGTCACCGATCTGCCCTACGGGCGCGGCAGCGAGGTCTCAGCCAGGGCCCTGCAGCAGATCATTGCGCAGTCGCGAGCCACGCCCCTGGCGGGAGGACAAGCCCCTGGCACCAGAGAAGGGGCATTGACAATTGGCCGCAATTCCTGCTACACTCTGAGCATGAAATCGAGCCGGACACGTACGCCACAGCTGAGCCTCGCGCTACTCCTGCTTACAGAGACGGGAGAGGCGTAGCGCTTGGCGTAGTGTTCCTGCACCAACAGCAAACCCTCTTCTGCCGGCCTGGTGGGAGAGGGTTTTGCGTTCTGATGACGCTTGCCAGTCTCCTCGATCGGGCCGCCCACCAGCAATCACCGAGGAGATCCCCGTTGGCTACACACAAGCGGTACCGCCCGTTCCCGCCGGTCGAGTTGGCCCATCGACGCTGGCCGGATCAGACCATCAAGTGTGCGCCCATCTGGTGCAGTGTGGATCTGCGCGATGGCAACCAGGCCCTCATTGAGCCCATGGGAATCGAGCGCAAGCAGCGCATGTGGGAGGCTCTGGTGGCGATGGGCTTCAAGGAGATCGAAGTCGGTTTTCCATCTGCCAGCCAGCCCGACTTCGACTTCGTCCGCCAGCTGATCGAAGAGGATCTAATTCCTGACGACGTACACATCCAGGTGCTCGCCCAATGTCGTCAAGAGCTCCTCGAGCGCACCTA
>JAQCJA010000228.1 GCA_027593305.1 bacterium | reverse complement strand
GTTGGGGCGGTTGACGGCCCTGGCAGAGGAATATCGCGCGCTCTACGCGGCGCGCGTGGACAGTGTCAACGCACGAGGGGACAGCTTTTGCTTACCGTCGAAGCCGGACTCCTGGCACGCAAGGACTCCCTCGAGGCAGAGGGGGCGCGCCTGGGAGAGGTTGCGGCAACCACACGCGCCGCGAATCTGGAGAAGCGGCTGGATGAACTGGCGACCTTCTACAACAAGCTCAAGCCGCAACCTGCTGCCGAGATCCTGCAGGAAGGGACGCTCAGCGACACCACAGTGGCTATGTTGATGCTGCGGTTGCAGCCCCAACATATGGGCAAGATCATGTCCAGTATGAACGCGGACTTCGCCGCGGGCATCACCAAGATCATTCAGGAGCTACGGTAGCGAGGACACAACATGGCGTGGGTATTTATTTGCATCGCGGTGGGAGCGGCAAGCTTCCTCGTCTTCATCATCATCGACTACCTGAAAGTTTCAGCAGGGCTCAAGCCCAAAGCTGATCTTGCCAAGGCGGAGATTCGCGAGTGCGAGTCCAAGATCGAGGCCGAGCAAAACGCCACAAAGGACACCAAGGAGCAAGTGGTGGTTCTGCAGAAGGAAATCGAGGCTCTGGAAAAGGAACTCGCCGACCTGCAGAAAAAAGTTGATGAATACCGCGAGCGTGAAAAGCGCCGCAAGCCGACGAAGTTCAAGCTCGAAGAATAACATTCGGGCGTCTTCGCAGGGACGACAGGAAAGGCCGGGTCTCTCATCGAGATCCGGCCCTTTCTATAGCTCTGGCACCACAGACTACAGGCGTCGGCGCCGTCGGCCGCTGTCGCTGGCGCCGTGCAGGGGGCAGGTGGCCGGCAGGGCATTGCTGCGGATGAACAGGTCCCGGCTCTGGTTGGGGCAGTAGCGGGTGGCCAGGGCGTGGGTGTCGTCACACACAGCCCGGTATTCAACAAGATCCTCCGGATACTCGAAGTCGATCTGTCGACGACTCCTGTATGGTTCCAGAGTATCGTAGACCTCTTTCATGAACATGGCCCACAGGGGCAGAGCCGCCGTTGCACCCGATTGACTTGCGAGGCTGACCCGCGGATCATCCGCGCCGACCCAGACACCGGCGACCAGGTCCGGCGTGAAGCCAATGAACCAGGCGTCACGGTAGTCATTCGTCGTGCCTGTCTTGCCCGCCGCCGGGGAACGGAACCCGTATGCCGTGCGCGCACTCCGACCGGTGCCGCCGACTTCGTCCATCACTGAGCGCATCATGTCCGTCATGACGATCGTGACCGCGGGGCGCAGTACTTCGCGGCGCCTGGCTGAGACTTGCTCGATAATGTTGCCGTCGGCATCGTCAAGGCGGTGCACCGCCGTCGGTTCCACATATATGCCACGGTTCGGGAAGACCGAATAGGCGGCGACCATCTCCAGAAGGATGACCTCACTGGAGCCGATACCGATGGACGGAACCTCACGGATCGGTGTGCTGATTCCCATCAGGTGCGCATACTGGCTGACGCGTCCTTCCGTGACATCCATCGCCAGTTTGAGGGCGATGATGTTACGGGATTGTTTGAACCCTTCCCGAAGTGTCAGTCGCCCCTTGAATTCTCTGTCGTAGTTTTCCGGGGTCCAGACACTGCCATCCTGCTCCGTGATCGTGATCGCGTTGTCATCGAGCACCTCGCTGGGGAAGTGACCATTGTCGAGGGCCGCAGCATACACGAAGGGCTTGAAGGACGATCCCGCCTGCCGGTGCGCCTGATAGGCACGGTTGAAATCCGCCCGCACATCGCGACCACCAATCATGGCCAGGATTTCGCCGGTACTGGGGTCCATCGCGACGAAAGCGCCCTGGATGCGGGTGCTGACAGAATCAGGCAGGGCCGACGTATCGAGCTTCGCCAGGCGCGCATCAACCTTGGCCTGCACAATGTCGAGATGGGCATTGAGGTGTTTCTCGGCAATCCGTTGCATGGGCGCATTGAGTGTCGTGTGTACCGAATAGCCATCCTGGTAGAGAGACTTGCCGTAGCGTTCGCCGAGCTGCCGTCGAACATATTCCACGAAGTAGGGTGCCAGACCATAGGAATCGGCCTGTTGCCCGCGATGTACCCGAACGGGCTCAGCGGAGAGACGGCGAGCCTCGGCGGCACCCAGCTTGCCGGCGCGGACCATGTTTTCCATGACCAGATTGCGGCGCCGCTTGGCGCGCTCGGGGCTCTTCAGCGGGCTGTAGTAGTTTGGTGCCCGCAGAAGTCCGGCAATGAGCGCACATTCCTCAACGGCCAGGTCGCTGACTTCCTTATCGAAATACAGCCGTGCTGCCGACTTCAGTCCGAGGGCATCATGGCCGAAGAACACCGTATTGAGATACATCACCAGAATCTCGCGCTTCGTGTAGAGGCGCTCGATATACACGGCCGTGATCTGTTCCCGTATCTTGCGTGCGTAGCTGTCCAGTGTTTCTTCCAGTGTATCCGATGAACGCTGGGTACCGACCTTCTGATACAGATTGCGCGCCAGTTGCTGCGTCAGAGTACTGGCACCCTCGGCGGTCGGATCCAGGGCCAGAAGATTGGCCTTGATGGCGCCGAAGATGCGCCGCAGGTCGATCCCCCAGTGGCTGAAGAAACGCCGGTCCTCAATGGAGACCAGGGCGTCCTTCATCGCCTGCGGTATCTCGTCGAAATCGCGGATGAGTTCGCGGTTCTCTTCCTTGAAGTCCAGCAGGTGACTGCCGTCCATGGACCAGACACGGGTGAACCGCTTCGGCTGGAACGTCTCCAGCGTATCGATGTCCGGCAGGTTGTCGCTGAATACCGCGTAGATGAGTCCCACGATGGCTGCATAGAGGAACATGCAGGCGGCAACGCCGAAGGTTATATTTTTGGCTGTTTGTCGCGTCATTCGTCTATTTTCGGATGTGAACCGTATCGTCCCAATATCTCCGGCATCCCGCCGGTAGGTCAAGGGATGTGGAGAGCAGGGCCGCCATGGGTGATTGGACGGCGGGACTGGGTATCCTCATCGTTGCCGTGCTGTGGATCCAGATCTTCATCGACTATCGCCGCAAACTGATCCGTATCATGCCGAACGTGTCGACCGTCTCGAGCCGACGTCAGGAGATCAGTACTCAGATCTCGGATTCAGAGAACTCGACCCAGTCGATTCAGGAACTGATGCTCGCCGCCAGGCAGACCATGACAGACCTGGAGGAGAAAAGGGTCGAACTGCAGCAGAAGCTCAACCCTCTCGAAATGATCCTCGTTCCAGCTGGCAAAGTACGCATTGGCACCAGTGACCCCACGCACGAAGATGAGAACCCGGAGCATCAGGTCGATATCAGCGCCTTCTATATCGACAAGACCGAGGTGACGAACCTGCAGTACAAGGAATTCGTCGCAGTCACCGGGCACCGATCACCCAGCCACTGGCGCTTCAACACCTTCCCTGATGCCCGCAAGGCCGACCATCCCGTCGTCAACGTTTCCTGGGAAGATGCCAGGGCATACGCGGATTGGGTTGGCAAGCGTTTGCCCACGGAAGCGGAGTGGGAGCGCGCAGCTCTCGGTGACGGTCGCAACGAGTATCCCTGGGGTGCCTCCTGTAATGAAGAATGGGCCAACTTCAACAACCCCGACGGTGGCACAACGCCAGTCGATCACTTCCCTCGCGGCGTCAGCCCGCTTGGCATCTGGGACATGTGTGGCAACGTCAGCGAATGGGTGAAGGACTGGTACGACAGCAAGTACTTTCGCGACAGTCCGGAAAAGGACCCCCAGGGCCCTGATGGTGGCCACCAGAAAGTCCACCGTGGCGGCGGCTACCACGGAAACCGCAACGACATCCGCGGCAAGAGTCGACACTTCTGCATGTCCAGCGCCTCGCAGGATTACATCGGCTTTCGGTGTGCGATGAACCCGGAGCCGCCACCCGCCACCTGACGATCGTCGTTACCGGTAGTATCCCTTGATCCAGCGCGTGTTGTAGTCGAGCACGTATTCCACGTGTTCAGGCGTGACAGGATACGCCTCCTGAGGACCGTATGGGTAACGGCTCATGCCATGGAACGGCAGGGGTTCCACTGTGAGCGAGTGCGCACTGTGGTAATCCATGTCCTTGCCGAAGCCATCGGCATAGAACAGGAAACTCCGTGACCATCCCGGTTCGACCGGAGGAAAGCTGTCAGCGCCGACCTCGAGAGTGAGTTCGTCGCCGTGAAACATGACGACGAACCGATCATCGATGTCGTGCACCAGTTCCGTGACCTCACCATAGCGGGTGAAGGCGCCGCCGTGAGTACTCCAGCCGCCGTCGGTCGCGACATTGTCGTAGTCGTAGCGGAAGGCGAACGTGCCGTGAATGGCCTCGTGCGCCGGATACCCGCGCCAGTGCAGATCGGCTGTGGTGAAGGGGCGGCGGTGGACACGCGTGTCGGCACCGACGGCGACTTTTCCCAGACGGAACTGATCCCAGTAGACCGGTGTACTGGTCGTGATGCGCAACTGCGCAGCTGCTGTGCCTGCCTTGAAAACGCCATCAAGGTCGTAGAGCATGGTCTTTGGCAGACCTGCTGGTACGCCCATGTCCGCCGAAACTTCCTGCCAGGGACCGTCATTGGTGCGCGCTTCCAGTCGAGGTGGATACAGCGCCAGACCCCGCTCGGCTGCCGCCCAGTTGGAACTCGAGTGGGCATAGTCGACCCATCCATGGGCCAGCAGCACGGGATGTTCCCACCCTGACAGATCGCCCAATTCAAGTGTCAGGCTGTAGGACTTGGCGTAGCCGTGTATGGGCGTATGCTCAAAGTCGGTGTACCAGACATCGTCAACGCGCGACAGCAACTGTGTAACATCCGTGCCCCGATCGTCAGTGACACGCTGCATGGCACGACTCGTGGCCAGGGGGTAGAGCTTGAAGGCCGGGTAGGGGGGAGCCGACAGCAGACGCTCCCCGGGATAGAGGTCCGTCGTCTGGGGATGGTCGACGGCGATCAACTCGGCGCCGTCCAGGTAGATGACCTCCTCCAGCTGGTTGCCGATCTGCAGGACAAACCGGCCATCTTCGGTCGGTGCCAGGCGACGTAACGGCAGGTACTCATCGGTGTCGGGGATATAATAATTGTCGGGCCCCAGCAGGTAGCCGATGATGCCCCCTCCGAGAAAGTCTGAGACGAAATCGAAACGCTTGCCGTCCCAGGCATAGAGAATCGGACAGGATGTACCCTTGCGATTCACCTCGGTGATTGTCATGCGCCCGGTGCCGGTCGTATCCAGTTCCGTCTGGCGGACCCCGCCGGGCCACAGAACACGGACGAATTCCGCCCCCTTGTCGTTGCCGAGACCCAAGTGCAGGACCGGTGGATCCTGAGGGCCGCCACGAAGCTCCTGCACCTGCCGCGATGTCGAGGATTTCACCTCGATGCGGGTGCCGAAACCATCCGGGTTGCTGTTGAGTCCCGCCAGGCTGATGCGGAGACTGTTGCCGGCAGGCGTGCGATTGAGATACAGAGCCGCAGGTGTGACGACATCGAGGCGACCGTCATTGTCGGCGTCGACCATGGCCAGCTGCAGCGTCGGCTCTGGGGACACCCGCGTGGCTGGTTGGAAACCCTCCGCCCACATAGTTGTGGCTATGCCCTGCGCACCGTACCCGAGCAGATCCACATCACCGTCGTTGTCGAGATCGGCCGCCAACAACCCGCTGGCGCCCGTGGGAAGGTCGAGGGGAGTGGCTGAAAAGGTGACGCCGCCATTGGTCAGAAGACGGGCATCGTGGTTCGTGACGATGGCGATGTCCATCGATCCATCCGGAGAAAAATCTGCCACTGCAAGGGCCTGCACATCGTCCACCGGCAACCCCCGAGCCACGGAGACATCGGCAAAGGTTCCGTCACGGTTGTTACTGAACAGGTGCAGACCGTCGGCTCCTGCGGTGACGAGGTCGACGTCCCGGTCGGAGTCCAGATCACTGAAGACGAGTTGGCCGATCCTGACGCCCTGAACTCCCGCCGCAGCGGCGATGTTGTGGAACCGGCCGGTACCATCATTGGACCACAGTTCGAGCCATCCGTCCCCGCAGGCGATATCCGCATCACCGTCGTGATCCGCGTCGCCGAAGACCATTTCGGCACAGGCCCCGAAATCGTCGGCGCCCGCCTGGAAACCGGTTGATTGCTGCCGTGCGATCGTAGCATGCTCACCACCGAGCGCGATATCGCTGTCACCGTCGCTGTCGATGTCGGCAAGGGTCACGGCAGCCGGGGCAACCAGGTCGCCGAAATGCCAGATGTCGGCGGACTGGAAACCCGGAGCTTCGGCACGCAGCAGGAGCGGGTGTCCATCGGCGGTCACCGTGAGCAGGTCCACGACTCCGTCGCGGTCCACATCAACGGTCGTCAGGAAGCTAACATCAGCCAGCCCCTGTGGCGCCGGGTGCGCCTCGAAGATTGCGGATGGGTTGCCACTTGAGGCGGTGCCAAAGGGTGCGTCAGCAACGGCCTCAACGTATTTTCCCTGGCCCTGATACGACGCCGATATACCCTCAATGCCAGACTGACTCAGCCGATTGAAGATTTCCAGCGTCGTCCGCCACGCCTCCATCTCTCCGTTCTGCCGCAGCGTCTGCGCCAGAGCGTAGTGGGCCGATACATTCGTCGGGTCCAGTTCGATGACCCGACGAAAGTCGGCCAGCGCCGCATCCAGCTGGCCGAGCTTGGCATGCGTGCGGCCCAGATAGTAGCGCACATGAGGATCATCCGGATCGCGTCGGGCCACCTGCTGAAACAGGGACAGAGCCCGTTCATGATCGCGGCCCTGGGCGTGATAGATGAGTCCCAGAGTGTAAGCTGCGTGCAGATGATCGGCGTCCAGTCGCAGGGCTTCTTCCAGCGCCACTCTGGAACTGTCATACTGGCCGAGACTGTAGAGAGAGATGCCAAGATTCGCGTAGGCCGTAGCATAACTCGGGTCCAGATCGATGGCTTCAGAGAAGTACTCACGGCCATGCACGTAGTTGTGCTGATCCATGGCGACGACACCAAGACTGTTGAGATGGCGGGCCTGTTGCTGCTCGGGGGATGGACCAGCCTCCCAGCAACCGGTAAGCACCACGACAAATAGTCCGAGAAGCTTGACGGTATTTTTCATCGATTCTATATTCCCTTCCTGTGTTCGGGCGGGAGTAGCTCAGTTGGTAGAGCCCCTCGTTGCCAACGAGGCTGTCGCCGGTTCGAGTCCGGTCTCCCGCTCCATTTGCCGTCATCCAAACGGCCCGTCCAGGTCGGCTGAAACAGCTGGCTTGACGGGCCGTTTTGTTGCAGGCGGGCCGTTTTGTT
>JAQCJA010000227.1 GCA_027593305.1 bacterium | reverse complement strand
GGGAAGACCCTGGTCAGCCTTCTCGTCTCAACGATGGGCTTCGTGACAGATCACGCACCTGCAGGGTCGGCCCGCCGATCACGCCGGCTCTGCTGTCTTGGTGCGCGAGCGCACGCGGAAGGTATACGCGTCGTTGCCGTAGGTCTCTTCGGCATGCCGCGTTGCCTGCCGCAGTTCGTCCTCTGTGATGGGTGTCGTCCGCATCGTCAGGCCGAGCCCATCAGCGAAGGCCTGCGCCAGATGCAGTCGCAGAGAATCGACCTGCGGTGTGCCGGTCAGCCAGTCCCCCAGATGCGTGCTGGCCACCGCCAGTGAAGTCTCTACAGGTGCCGGCGCGGGCAACAGATCGGCCAGCAACAGGTGCTCCGGGCCAGCGAGGATCGACCCGTGCTGCAACAGCGCGCCCCGGGTTCGCCGCTGGGCACTGCCGACGAGTTTGCGCCCGCCGCAGGTCAATTCCCAGCGGGCCGTGCTGGCGAAGCAGGCGCCCCGGCGACCACGGGCCGGCGACGAGCCGCGTTCGACCTGGGCGTCGACGCCGAAACGACGCAGCCCGTCGGCGAGACACTCGCCAAGAATGCGCGATGCCTCCTGCAGCGGGTGGGCCGCCGGCCCGATGCCGTCGGCGCAGTGGAAACTGTAGGTGAGTTCACTCCAGTGCAGCACGGCGCGACCACCCGTCGTCCGGCGCACCAGTTCGATGCCACGCGCGCGGCAACCCTCGACGTCGATGGCTTCATCAGCACACTGTGCGTAACCAATACTGACAGCGGGAGGATGCCAGCTGTACGTGCGCAGAATCGGTCCGGCCCCGGCGCGGGCAGCATCGAGCAGGACGTCATCAACAGCCATGTTCATGGCGGCATCCATGGCGGCTGTATGCACGTATCGGAGGAAGCTCATTGGCTGGAAATCCGCCATGGCCGATTCCGCGGCCCTCAGATCTGACCAAGCTTCTGCAACGCATCCCGGGCGGCCATCTGCTGAGCCTCTTTCTTGGACCGCCCCTGGCCACTGCCGAGAGTCTCCCCGGTGACGCTGACGGCAACGTTGAAGACTTTCTCGTGGTCCGGGCCATGCTCGTCCTGCACCAGATATCGAGGGTGACCGGCGCCGGTGCCCTGCACGTGCTCGAGAAGTTTGCTCTTGAAGTTGATGAAGTCCTCGCGGCGCCCCAGTTCGTCGATGTCGTGCAGGACGAAGGCTTCAATGAATCGGCGCGCCGGCTCGAGGCCACCATCTCTATAGATGGAGCCGATAAGGGCTTCGAAGGCATCGCTGAGGATGGAGTCCTGGTCGGCGCCACCGGCATCCCGTTCTTCCGGGCTCAGCAGAACGTAGCGCCCCAGATCTATGCTCCGCGCCCGTCGAGCCAGCACGGCGCGACTTACCGCGACGGATTTCATCTGCGTCAGGTCCCCTTCGCGCAGATCCTCATAGCGCCGGAACAGGAAATCCGCCACGACCACATCAAGGACGGCGTCACCCAGGTATTCGAGGCGTTCGTTGGAATCGATACCCTCGCCATTGTGGGCGTAGACCCAGGACCGATGCTTCAGTGCCTGAGCCAGCTTGCTCGGGTCTTTGAACCGATACCTCAGACCTCGCTCGATTTCGCGAATCTGCTTGCGATCGAGTTCGGGTATGGAGGGCCGCAGGGCGAGAAGGCCGAGGGCGAGGCGCAACCAGGTACCGCCGTATCGGCGCGTCGGCGGCTTCAGAGTGGGTACGGAAACCATCGTTGCCATCGGTCAGGCTGCCCGACCGAACAGGAGTGATACATTGTGGCCGCCGAAACCAAAGGAGTTGTTCAGCGCTACATCGATGTGTGCCTGACGGGCCTCATTTGCCACGTAGTCCAGATCACACGTCGGATCCGGCGTCTCGTAGTTGATCGTCGGTGGCAGCACGCCATGAGACAACGCCAGTACACAGGCGATACTCTCGATGGCTCCGGATGCGCCCAGCAAGTGCCCCGTCATTGACTTGGTGGAACTGACAGCCAGGCGGAGTGCGTGCACGCCAAAGACGGTCTTGATGGCCTCCGTCTCCAGTCGATCACCGAGCACGGTGGACGTACCATGGGCATTCACATAGCCGACGTCCTGCGGATTCCTGCCGGCATCCTGCAGGGCGATTCTCATGGCCCGCACAGCACCCTCGCCTCCGGGAGCCATGTGTGTAATGTGGTACGCATCGGCAGTGGATCCCATTCCCAGGAACTCACCATGCAGTCGGGCGCCCCGAGCCCGGGCATGTTCGTAGTCCTCGAGGATGAGTGCTCCGGCACCCTCGGCGAGAACAAAACCGGCCCGCGCTGCATCGAAGGGACGACTGGCGGCCTCGGGGGCATCATTGTTCTGCGTCAGCGCCCGCGCAGCTGCGAAACCTGCCAGCGACATGGGCGTGATCCCCGCCTCGGTACCGCCGGCGATCATGATGTCGGCCTCGCCGTATTGGATCTTGCGTGCCGCCTCGCCGATGGCGTGCGCAGCAGAAGCACAGGCAGATGCGGTAGTGAAGTTTGGCCCACGGGCGCCTAACCGGATCGCGATCATGCCTGCAGACATGTCACTGATCATCATGGGAACAAAAAAAGGGCTGATCCGCTCGGGCCCGCTGTTGATCAGCACGGAGTGCTGATCTTCGAATGTGCCAATTCCACCAATCCCGGACCCGAAGATCACGCCGACCCGATCTGCATCGACGCTGTCCATATCCAGCCCCGCATCGGTAAAGGCCTGATGGGCGGCATACACGGCGTAGTGCACGAACCGATCCGTCCGCCGCACTTGTTTGGGTTCAAGCACGGCACTGGGATCGAAGCCTTTCACCTCTCCGGCAATGTGGACGCTGAATCCGGCGACATCGAAGCGAGTGATCGCTGCAATGCCCGAGCGACCCGAGATCAGCGCATCCCAGTACTGAGCAGGGGTGTTGCCGTTGGGCGCCAGTACTCCCAGACCCGTAACCACCACCCGGCGCCGCGTCACAGGATCACCTGAGGTTCGTGTTGCAGATGGGCAGGTGCCACCTGGGGGGCCGCTGCGACGCGCTCAGGACTTGGCGTGCTCCCCGATGTACTTCATCGCATCGGACACTGAAACCATTTTCTCCGCATCCTCGTCGGGTATATCGAGGCCAAATTCTTCCTCGAAAGCCATGACCAGCTCGACCGTGTCGAGTGAGTCAGCACCCAGATCGTCGACGAAGGATGCAGCGTTGGTAACCTTTTCGGCATCTACGCCGAGCTGTTCGACGATGAGGTCGCGGACTCTTTCCTCGATCGATGGCATGCATCATCCTCCAGCAGACAGTGTTACGACTATTCCATTGGGCCCGATTGTACTGTACCGGTGTCAGCCCCCCTATATATGCAGGCTCCAGGTGCCACGCAACGGCAATCGCCGTCAAAACGCCTGGTTACATCGTCATCCCGCCATCGACGGCAAGGACCTGACCCGTGATGTAGGCAGCCCGCGGGGACGCCAGAAAGGCCACGGCATCTGCCACTTCTTCCGGCGTGCCGGCGCGCTCCAGAGGCACACGCGACAACAGGTGCGCCACCGCTTCTTCCGGCAACTCCGACGTCATACCCGTGTCTGGCACGTAGCCGGGAGCGACAACATTGACCGTGATGTTTCTTGAGGCCAACTCCCGGGCGAGACTTTTCGACAGTCCCAGCAACCCGGCCTTGCTCGCCGAGTAGTTGACCTGTCCTGCATTGCCGACGAGACCGACGACCGAGGATATCGAGATGATGCGTCCCCCCTTGGCCTTCATCATCGGCCGCGCCGCCGCCTTGCAGCAGGCAAAGGCTCCCTTCAGGTTTGTATCCAGTACGGCATCCCACTCCTCCTCCTTCATGCGCAGGAAGAGGTTGTCACGCGTAATGCCGGCATTGTTCACCAGGATGTCGATCCCACCAAGTTCAGCCACGACAGCCGCGACAACGCCGGCAGCCTGCTCCATGCTGGACACATCCGCCACACGTGCCAGCGAGCGCACTCCGAGCCTGGCGATCTCGTCGGCCGTCTGCTGCGCTGTAGCCTCCGTACGCGCACAGACGGCAACATCGGCCCCCGCCTGTGCCAGACGCAGAGCGATGGCGCGACCGATGCCGCGGGAACCGCCCGTAACCAGGGCGACTTTGCCTTCCAGTTCCGCCATGTTGTCTCTCTTTCCAGTCCTGTGCTCTCAGGCACCCGCCTGGGCGAGCGCCTCGATCTCGTCGGCGGTTCCTGCCGTGGTGATCCTGATATCGCGGGTGATCCGCCGCCCCAGACCTCTCAGTACCGCCCCGGGCCCGGCTTCGATCGCCTCATCAACACCCATGCCGCCGAGGGCCAGAACCGACTCGGACCAGCGAACGGGTGCCGTAACCTGTTCCAGCAGGAGACGGCGCAGTGTCAGTGGGTCTGTCTGTGGAGTGGCCGTCACATTCGCGACGACGGGCACGACAGGCGTCAGAAACGTGGTTGCTTCGAGCCTCTCGGCAAGCGCCTGCGCGACAGGCGCCATCAGAGGCGAATGAAATGCTCCACTGACGGGAAGAGGCACGACCTTTGAAGCGCCTGCCAGAGTTGCTGCCTCACAGGCCCGTGCCACGGCGTCCACCTCACCGGAAATCACAACCTGACCGGGTGAATTGAAGTTCGCCGGAACAACAACGGGTCCCGCCTCAGCGCACAGACGCACGACGACGTCGTCCTCAAGACCCAGAATGGCGGCCATGGCGCCCGGGCGTTCCCGCCCGGCTTCCTGCATCAGGCGTCCCCGCTCGCGGACCAGGGCCAGGCCATCGGCGAAACTCAGAGCCCCCGCAGCGGTGAGGGCGGAGTATTCTCCAAGACTATGCCCGGCGACGATTTCGGGAACGTGCCCCCGGGTGGCAAGCAGTCGGGCAACGATCACACTGTGCGCGTAGACAGCCGGCTGGGTAACCGATGTCTGGCTCAGTTTTTCCATGGGTCCGGCAAAGCACAGTTCCGAGAGGGCGAAGCCGAGGATGCTGTCAGCCTCATCAAACAAGTCTCTGGCCTCAGAGAAGCGCTCGTAGAGATCCTGGCCCATGCCGACTTCCTGGGACGCCTGACCGGGAAACAGGAATGCCTTCATGCGTGCTTTCGTCCTTCCCCAGCGCGTGTGGAGACGCCTGCCGGCGGCGACATTTCACCGGACCCGGAGCATTCAGACGCCGACGTCGGTGATATCCTGTTGACGATTGACGGTTGTGGCCTGCCAGTTGTATCGCGATGCGCCGATACGAAACAGCGCGCCGCCACCAAAGGGAGCGGCGCGCCATCGTGGAGCCAAATGCAGTGTCAGAACTGCGTCAGTCGGCAGACTCAAGGTAGGCGCGTCCACGGTAGTGGCCGCAACTCTTGCACACCCGATGGGGCCGGGCCGGCTGCCCACAGTTGCCGCAGGTACTGACCGCGCACGGCGTGATCTTCCAGTGCGTACGGCCCTTATCACGGCGGGTTCTGGAAATTCGTCTCTTGGGTACGGCTGCCATAACAATCTCTCCGTTGCGTTCGTTATTTCTTGAGGTGGGCCAGGGCTTCCCAACGTGGATCGATAACGTCGCCAGCACAGGAACAGGTGCCAACGTTGAAATCCTGGCCACATTGGGGGCAAAGCCCCTTACAGTCGCTCTTGCAGTACAGCCGCAGCGGCAACTCAAGCACGACAGCGTCATGCAGGCGCTCGCTGAGGTCTACCTCTTTGGTTCCGGGGTCGACGATATCGACATCATCCTGCTCCTCGAAAGCCTCGACCTCGATGCCGCTCGCCTCCTTGCGCTGCAGCAGGAAGCGGATCCTGGCCTCAAGATCGACTGCAGCAGGGAGCAGGCAGCGGCAGCATTCGCCGGCCACAGACGTGCGAACACGCCCGTCGACGGTATACATATACAGCGCCTTGCTCACTGTCATCTGCACCATCACGGGAGCGGTGTAACAGATGTCGCCGCCCGCCAATCCCAGTTGTTCTGCCGCCACCTCAAACTCCAGCCGGTTTTGCCCCTCGTCAAACTCATCGAGAGCCAGAACCGTAACCGCACGTATGCGCAGGTGAGCGGAAAGCACCGTCGTTGTGCCTAGCCGAAAAAGAACCGGATCTCGCCGACGGCATTCTCCGGCGAGTCAGAGGCATGCACGGCATTACACTGAACGTCGGTGCCGAACTCGGCGCGGATGGTGCCGGGTGCGGCTTTGGTGCTGTCCGTGGCGCCAATGAACTGGCGCAGGTGCGCAACCGCATTGTCACGCTCAAGGACGGTCGGCACAGCAGGTCCAGAGGTCATGAACGCGACAAGCTCGCCGTAGAACGGACGTTCCTTATGCACCGCGTAGAACTGGCGAGCCTGGTCCTGGCTGAGTTGCAGCTTGCGCAACTCACGGATGACGAAACCTTCAGCTTCGAGTCGCGAAAGTATGGCGCCGATGGCATTTTTGGCCACCGCGTCGGGCTTGATTATCAGCAGTGTGCGCTCCGCGCTCACAGCGGTCTCCTTCATTCGTTGTCAGTTTTTGGATAAGTTGCTGAAAATAGGGGTGATTAGGAGAAGTGTCAACGCCAGCCAACGGGCTTCTTGACAGGGTTTTTCCCCTTCGGTAGCTTGCCGCAACATGTCGATCCTGCACCCTCTACTTGAAGATGATGGCAAAGCCATCCGTGACCCGGTCTGGGGATACATACACCTCCCGGGACCGTTGCTTGCCCTGGTCGACACGGAGGACTTCCAGCGGCTGCGAAACATCAGCCAGCTGGGCTTTGTACATCTCGTTTACCCGGGGGCAAGACACTCCCGTTTCGAGCATTCCCTGGGCGTCTACCACCTGGCCAAACAGTTTCTCCTGCGGTTGCTGAAGTCTGACCCACCGTTGGAGCTTGAAGATGCCGATGTACGGGTATTTCTCGCCGCCACCCTGTTGCACGACATCGGCCACTATCCGTTCTCCCATACGCTCGAAGAATTGATGCCCTTCTTCGTCAGCCATGAGGAGCGCGCCCGGCGGCTGATTGAGGACCCCGCCGGCGCCATTTCCAGGGTCCTGCGCGACGAACTGGGCGTAGATCCCATGCGCGTCGCCAACGTCATCGATTATGAATCGGCGACGCACGAGATTCCCCCTCGGGACATGCTGCTGGCCAATATCCTGTCGGGCACGCTCGACCCGGACAAAATCGATTACTTGCTGCGCGATTCACTGTTCTGTGGGGTACCCTTTGGCGAGTCCGTCAACCGTGACCGACTGATCAAGGCCATCAAGTACGACCCCCACCGACGGCGACTGGCCATCACCAGCAAGGGTGTCTCCGCTGTCGAGGCCCTGGTATTCACCAACTACCT
>JAQCJA010000226.1 GCA_027593305.1 bacterium | reverse complement strand
TCCTCGTCAGCCCCTCACGACCTCACACCAGGAACCGTGCAACAGGCTCACGTTCACGGGAATTCATGGGATCTCCTCAGATGGGGCGCTGGCCTCAATGGGATCTCTGGCTCAATTGCCTCCAGAGTATGGATACGGGATAATGCACCTGAAGGGAAATTGGGGCGCCAGAACCCGGGGAAAGGGATGAATTCAAAAGAACGAGTGCACGCCGCGATCGCGCGCCAGCCGGTGGATCGTGTGCCCCTTGGGTTCTACGCCGTCGACTGTGACACCGTCGGCCGCGTGCTGGGGCGACCGACGTATGTGCGCGACAAGGTGGGGAGCCAGATCGCGCTGTGGGAAGGGCGTCGCGCCGAACTGGCAGAGGGATTGAAGGCGGATGTCGTCGACTTCTACCGGCACATGGACTGTGCCGATCTGTTGCTGCCCAAAGAAGCCATGCTGCTGCCGCCCGCCGACTATGAGCCCCTGCGACCGCGCCCTCTGGGGGAAGATCGTTGGGAAGATGATCGGGGCCGGGTCTATCAGGCGTCACGCGGGGCCAATGAAATCCAGTGTGTCCATGATCCGACGGCACAGGTGCGTACGTGGTCGGTCGACGATTTTGCCGATGATGTCCTGCCCCCGCTACCGGATCCGAGCGTTTTCGAAGTCCTCGATCACGTCATTGCCGTACTCGGCCCGGAGCGTTACGTCGCCTCCATGACGGGGGGCATCACCGCCGTGACCCTGCTGGGTGGCACGGAAGAAGGACTGGTGCTGCACGCCCTGCAGCCCGAGGTCATTGCTGCCGCCAATCGCCAGTCGGTGGCGCGCCAGAACGCGCTCGATGCCTGTTGCATCCGGCCCGGTGCCGCCGGGGTGCTCATGGAGCAGGACATGGCCGGCTCCAATGGCCCACTGGTGTCGCCGCAGATGTTCCGGCAACTGGGCTTTCCCTACCTCAAGCAGCGCCTGCAGCACGTCCGGGCGTGCGGCGTGGAGCAGATCATCTTTCACAACTGCGGCAACAACATCCCGCTGATGGACATGTTCATCGACTGTGGCATCGACTGCTATCAGTCGTTGCAGACGACGGCGGGCATGGAACTTGGCTTGCTGAAAAGGGACTTCGGTCAGGATCTGTGCTTCTGGGGTGGTGTGCCGGTGGAACTGCTCATCGCCGGCAGCACAGCGGAGGTCCGCCAGGCGGTGCGCACCGCCATGGAACGGGGCGCGCCCGGTGGCGGGTTCATTCTGGGGCCATCGCACTCTGTCGCCTTCGGTACGAAGTACGACAATTTCCTGGCTTTCCTCGATGAATTTGATCGACTGCGTGATCGTCATATCTGAGCGGCCCCAGTGGAACTGTCGCTCTACGCCACGGTCCGTATTTTCTTCTGTTTGTACCGAAGTACACCCGAACAGGTTGGAGATCATGGCATGTAGTTACCAAGGGTGCCTGCGATGATGGGCGCCATCAAATGACGACAAGACCCCTGCAGATCCATCGTGGTGGCTGCCCCGAAGACGGCTCGCAGTTCGTTCGGCTCGAGTCAGCTGAGGCCATCGAGCTTTACGGTCGAGTGCAACCGGATGCCGGCATCGACGGCATCGAGGCCCAGGCGCAGTCGATGTACGCCAATCTCCGGTCGCTGCTGTCTGAGCAGGGCTTGCACGAGGCCGACGTGCTCACCGAGCGCCTGTTCTTTGCCGACATCGCCGCCCACAACGAGACGGTCCGGCAGGTTCGGGCCAGGACCTATGCGGCGGCCAGGAAGGACCTGCCGGCGAGCACTTTTCTGCTGCAGCCACCGACGGCGGCAGGTCGTCTCATTGAGCTCCAGGTGTATGTGCTGCACCCGTTGTCGGCGATGTACCGTGTCGAGGCGCTGGCAGGATTGCCGAGTGCCACCGCCGGCTGGCGTGTGACGCAACCGGGGCAGACGCACATCCATCTGCAGAATCTGGTGGGGAGTGACGATCTGGCGACGGCTGATTTCCGCACGCAGTGTCAGGATCTGTTCGAGCGGCTCCATGGTGTGCTGCGGGAGCACAATGTTCCCGTGCAGCAACTGATCCGAACCTGGATCTACCTGCGGGATCTCGAGCGTGACTACCACGTGCTGAACGAAGTGCGCAATGCCTGCTTCGCCGAGTGGGGCGTCACCTACCTGCCGGCGAGCACGGGCATCGAAGGTGGCACCCATCCGACAACATGGCGCATCTGTATCGATGCCTGCATCAGTTGGGGTGAGGGCATCCAGGGCATCCAGGTGATGCGCGGCGACTCCCTGGGCGAGGCCTCAGCCTATGGTTCGGCCTTCTCCCGCGGTCTGTGTGTGCAGCGGCCCGATCGCACCGTGCTCTACATCTCGGGCACGGCCAGCATCGACACGGCAGGACGTGTGGTCCATGTGGGTGACATCGACGGGCAGTGCCGACGTATGCTGGACAACGTCGATGCCCTGCTGCGACCCTACGGCGCGACCCTGGCCGACACGGTCCACGCCGTCACGTATCTCAAGGACCAGTCCTATCTGCCGGTATTCGAACGGGTCTGCCGAGAGCGCGACGTGCCCGAAGATCTGCTCAATACCATCGTTGTTGCCGATGTCTGTCGCCCCGACTGGTTGTGCGAAATCGAGCTGACAGCCGTGCTGCGGCGCACAAAGCACGTCAAACCTGGATCACTTTCCAGCGGCCGCCGCGGAACTGCCAGAACAGGACCAGACCACGGACCGTAAGATCCAGGGCCATCACCAGCCACACGCCCGCCAGTCCCCAGCCCAGCCAACCTGTTGCCAGCAAGGTCAGCGGCACGCGCAACAGCCAGATGGCGGCGCCGTTGACAAGCATCGGCGTCAGAGTGTCGCCGGCGCCCCGCAAGCCGCCGCTGAAGACCATCATGGCTGCCAGCAAGGGTTGCACAACGCCAATCAGCCGCAACGGTGTACTGCCCATGGCGACGACCTCTGCTTCGCTGGTGAACAGGCCGATGATCTGTGGTGCGGCGACAACGAAGACGATTCCCATGGCTGGCATGAAGACGGCGGCGATGCCGAAGCAGAATATGGCGTCCTTCTCGGCGCGGACATGGTCGCCCGCCCCGAGGCCCTGGCCGACGAGGGTTGTGGCGGCCATGGCAAAACCCCATCCGGGCATGAAGGAGATGGACTCGCCATTGAGCGCAATCTGATGCGCAGCGTAGGCGACGGTGCCGAGGGAGGCGACCATCCGCACCCAGACGAGCATGCCCAGACGGAAAATCAACTGATCCAGTGAGGCCGGCAGGCCGACACGCAGGATGCGCCAGGCCATCTCGCGGTCCGGGCCCCGCCAGCGCAGACGCAGGCCGTCCCGGCCGCCGAGCAACAGGGCCAGCACCAGCAGGCCGCCCACGAGGCGTCCCGCCGCTGACCCCCAGGCGGCACCTGCGACGCCCAGCGCGGGGAAGGGACCGATACCCTCGACCAGGACCCAGGCAATGACGACGTTGATCACATTGACAACGGTCATGACCAGCAAAGGCGTGCGTGTGTCACCGGCGCCGCGCAGGCAGGCGTTGCCGACAAACATCAGCGCCGAAACGGGAAAGACGAGGCTGATGATGCGCAGATAGGTGGCGCCCTGCGTCACGGCCTCGCCGTGGGCACCCATCAGGAGCATGGCGGGCTCGGCGAAACCGGCCAGCAGAAAGGTGGACAACAGGCCGCAGACGACGGCGATGGCCAGCGCCTGACCGACGACACGACTGGCGCCGACATGGTCGCTGGCACCGATCATGCGCGCTGTCAGTGCCGTGGCGCCGGTGCCGACGGCGCTGAACAGCACCATGGCTGCCATGGCCCATTGTGAGCCGAGACCGACAGCGGTCAGAGATGCGGACCCGAGATGACCGACCAGATAGGTGTTGACCAGGCCGACGAGCATGCCCAGCAGCATCTCGCTGGCAGAGGGAACTGCCAGACGCAGCACCCGCCGGGACCGTTGCCATGGATTTTCGGGAAGCTCAGGACCCGGCCCCGGGGATGGCACCAGCTGATTCAGTCCTGCCGCACCGCGTGCGCCATGGCCAGCAGGTTCTGCGGCGAAACGTTGGGCAGCACCGCTTCATGGCTGGGGCTGACGACCAGGCGTGGGCCCAGCAACCGTTTGATGCGGCGCACGTCGCCGGCGACGTCCTCGGGGCTGCCATTGACGAGCAGATCCTGCGTATCGACACCCCCGACAAAGGCCAGCGCTCCAGCAAAATCTGCTGCCAGGCGCTCGGCTTCCATGTTGGCCGCCCGCGCCTGCAACGGATGCAGGGCATCAACACCCATGTCGATGAGATCGGGGATGACCTCGTGAATCGAGCCGCAGGAATGCAGGATGACGTGATAACCGCTGCCGTGGGCGAGATTCGTGAGTTGGCGGAAGTAGGGAAAGATGAATTCCACCATCATGGCACGGCTGATGAGCAGGCCGCGCTGCGTGCCGAAGTCGTTGCCGAAAAAGTACGAGTCGATCAGGTCACCAGCGACGGCGAAGAAACGGCGGTTGGCTTCCAGATGAAAGTCGACGACGTGACGAGTGACGGCGTGGACCACGTCCGGGTGGGTGTACATCTTGACGAAGTAATTCTCCATGCCGAAAAAGTCTGCCACATAGTGGAAGAAGGGGCACCAGAAGCCGCTGGGGCGGTAGACATCTCCGGCGGCACGCAGCGCCGCCAGCGTGTCATCGAATTCCAGATAATCGGGGTCCGGCCAGTCGAAGGCGTCGACCTCGTCGACGCTGTCGCAGTCGGCAAAGACCCCTTCAGCGCCCAGTTCGCGACCCTTGCGCTGAAAGTCGAACATCGGCCTGCCCTCGGGGTGCCGGTAGCTGCCGGGGCGGATCCAGCGCAGATCATCGCCGAAGTGCTGCAGGATTTTCTCGTGATCGGTCGTGTCAAAGTGCTGCTCGAGGATCGGCCAGGTCTCGGCATGTGGATTGCCGAGCCAGAAGCCGCAGCGATCGGCATTTTCACCGGAGACGATGGCACGCAGGTGCTGACGCCGGTTCATTTACTCGGGCTCCATGGTGGGGGAGCAAGGGGCAGGATCTCTGGGGAGAAGCTACCGAGACAGCCAGCCGAAGGGTAGGCGCCACCCGTGCCCCGATGGGCCGCGTTGATCTCAAGCCATTGAGGGTCGTCATTTCTCCCTATGGAAAACTCGACAGCAGCAAAAGATCTGGCCCTCGGTGTCGACACTGGGGGAACCTACACCGATGCCGCCGTGGTCACCTGGCCGGCAGCGGCGGTCGTGGCCAGCGCCAAGGCCCTGACAACTCCAGGGAATCTGGCCATAGGCGTCTCGGAAGCGATTCGCGCCGCCCTGGCTGGTGCACCCGCTGATGCGACGCAACGCATCGGTGTCGTGGGCCTGTCAACAACGCTGGCTACCAACGCCATCGTCGAAGGCGTTGGCAACCCCGTCTGCCTGCTCCTCATCGGCTACGATGCCGAACTGCTGCGCCGCTTCGATTTCGAGCGACAACTGGTGACCGACGATGTCGTGTTCGTCGCCGGTGGCCATGACGGCAACGGCCACCAGGTCGCGGCTCTCGACGAGGAGGCCCTCATCGAGGCTGTGCGTCAGCGTTGCACCCGTGTCGATGCCTTTGCGGTGTCCGGTTACTTCTCGGTGCGCAATCCAGCGCACGAAAACCGCGCCCGGGAACTCATCCGGGTCCATGGGGGTGACCGGCCCGTCACCTGTGCCAGTGAGCTGACGGGGCAACTCGACTCCATTCGCAGGGCGACGACGGCGGCGCTGAATGCACGCCTCATCCCGTTGCTGCGCGGCCTGGTGCAAACCGTGCGCGATACCCTCCTGGATACCGGCATCGTCGCGCCCCTCATGGTCGTCAAAGGTGACGGTTCCATGGTCGGTGCCGATTTTGCGCTGGAGCGTCCGGTGGAAACGATCCTTTCGGGACCTGCTGCCAGTGTCGTCGGCGCCTGGCACCTGGCGGGCCAACGGGATGCCTGGGTCGTCGATATCGGCGGTACCACTACCGATATCGCCGTACTGTGACGGTCTGCCGCGTCTGGATCCCGAGGGGGCCCGTGTCGGTGGGTGGCGTACGATGGTCGAGACCCTGCACGTGCATACCGTCGGCCTTGGCGGCGACAGCCACGTGCGTATCGACGAGCGCCGCCGTCCCGCTGAAGCCCTGCAGATCGGTCCCCGGCGGGTCGTGCCTCTGTCGTTGCTGGCGCAGCAGCATGAAGGTGTTGTCGCCGAGTTGCGGCGGCAACGCCATGCGGGGGTGGAGGTGTTTCCCGCAGAGTTCATCGTGCCTCTGGCCACCGAAGATGTGCGCCTCAGTGATCAGGGCCGACGTCTGTTGCAGGACATCGGCACGGTACCACGATCGTTGACGTCCATGGCGGAGGCGTCACCGTACGGGCGTCTGGCGCTGGCGGGACTGGCGGAACTGGAGCGTCGCCGCCTCGTCCTGCGTGCGGCCTTTACGCCGACGGACGCCCTGCACGTGCTCGGACGGTATCAGGCACACGACAGGGATGCGGCGTTGCTGGGGGCGGAACTGCTGGGACCCCTTCTGGGCCTGACGGCGGCCGCCTTCTGCAGCCGCGTCGTGGAGGGGGTGTCGCGGCGCATTGCCGTCGAAGTCGCCGCCAAGGCCATGTCCGATGAGGGCGCGCCCCTAGGCTGGGAGGGTGGCGACGGGTCCCGGGCCCTGCTGGAACGGGCCTTTGGCGAACATCCCGGAACGGATCTGCAGACGACGCTGAAACTGAGCCAGCCACTCGTGCTCGTCGGGGCCCCCGTTGCCGCCTACGGTCCCGGTGTCGCCGAGCGCTTGCACACCGAGCTTGTCGTGCCGCCGAATGCCGCCGTCGCCAACGCCGTGGGTGCTGTTGCCGGTGGTGTCGTCCAGCATCTTCGGGTGCAGGTGCGACCGACGGCACAGGATGGCATCTTCCACGTGTTGCTCCCCGGCGGCCTCGAAGCGACACGTTCCCTGGAGGGGGGTGTCGAACTGGCGCGTACCCGGGCGACAAGCTATCTGCAGGAGTTGCTGCAACGCGCCGGCGCGGTGGCCGTCGAAGTGCGTGTGGCGCGCAAGGACTTCACGGCGCCGGTTCGTGGTCAGCCCGGTGTGGCACTCGTGGAGACCGAGTTGGTCTTCACCGCCGTGGGCAAGCCGCTCATCAGCGGTTAGGGCGTCCGGCCCAGATGGGCCGAAAACCAGTCGACGGTGTCACCCACATACCAGATGGGCAGTCGGTCGTCACTGGTATAGATCTTCATTTCCGCTGTGGCTGCAGGCAGCAGACGACGCAGTTGCTCGGCATCTTCGACCGAACTGTAGAGACTGTTGGCG
>JAQCJA010000225.1 GCA_027593305.1 bacterium | reverse complement strand
GCACACGCCCAATCGACGTAACTTCAATGACACACACGAATTGCTGCGCAAACCAATCTGGAACTTCGGACTATACACCGGCTGAGATGCAGAAAGCTGATAGCATCCTGCAGCAGGTCTATGCCAAGGCGAACGCCGCGCCGTGTTACGAGGCCCGCTTCTACGAAGGTGGGCACAAGTTTGATCTGCAGATGCAGGCGGAAGCCTTCGAGTGGCTCGACCGCTGGATGTGAGGCTGCCTTCTATGGGCGATAGACAACGGACTGGTTGTAGGCGATGATCAGGGGCGCGACGCCGACGGGCAGGCGCCGGGCCCATTGATGCGGGTCGTAGTCGCGTGTGACAAAGCAGCCATAGTGAGTGGGAACTGCCGTCTGCAGTCTCAGGGCGCCAGCGATTTTCCCAGAGCCATCGAAGAAGGGAAACTCACCCTCGTCGGGATGGTTGGTCAGGAAACCGATGTGGGGTTCGAGGGCACGAATGGGGGCGAGCAACTCTTCGTGATCGGCAAAGTTGTTGATCGGATCCCCAGAGACATAGAGGCGGACGTCGCCGGAATCGAGGACAAAGCCGAGATGCTGCACCCCGGGTGGCGCAATGCCCGCTGCCGCATCACCATCATGGGGCTTGGCAAGTACGGTGTGTGCAGTGAACGGGCCCATCCTGGCGGTGTCACCCGCCGTGACTTCGGTGATATGATCATCGTCGATCCCACTGGCCTGCAAGCGGGCGCAACTCTCCGGCGGGCCAACAAAGCCGACCTCCGGATAGGCTCTCCGAATGCGGTCGATCGATTCGATGCACGTGTGGTCGCCGTGATCGTGCGTCAGCAACACCCAGTCGGTGCGCAGCGCTTCTTCCATCAACGGGGCCCGCGAATGAATGAAGCGGTCGGCGGGACGGTCCCGGGGATAGTACGGATCCACCTGCAGGATGGTGCCATCCGGGTGCCTGAGACCGATGGTGCTCTGTCCGAACCAGTGAATTCCGATGTGGCCGGCGGGAATTTCGAGGTCTTCGAAGGGATGCATCAGCCGCGTCTCCAAGGTTGCTGAAATGGTCGCAAGTGGTTACAAAACCGGAAGATAGCGATTGCCGTAAAAGGGGCAAAGACGTATCGTACGACACGGTTCGCAACAACCACATTCGGGAGCTCGAAGGATGGCACGCGTGGGTTTCAAGATGCAGTTGAAGCCGGGAAATGAGATCGAGTACGAACGTCGTCACGATGAGATCTGGCCAGAACTGGCGGATCTTCTGCACGAAAAAGGTATCAGCCAATACAGCATCTGGCGTGACGGCCTGACGCTGTTCGCCTACCTGGAAACAGAGGATCCGACGCTCATGGATCAGCTGCCAAAGCAGGCGATCATGCAGAAGTGGTGGACCTTCATGGAACCGCTGATGGTGTGCAACCCGGACAACTCGCCGGTTGTCACGCCTCTGGAAGAGGTCTTTTATATGGCCTGACACCCAACCGGGTCGGGTCCCAAGAGAATTGATGTCAACCACCACTCTGTTCGATTCCCATTACGAATCCCGCAAACGGGATCTGTTGCAGCAGACCGTTGAGCGCCTGCGCCCCGAGTATTCCACAGAAGAAGTGGAGGCGTTGCGTATCGACCGCGTCAACCCGGCCATTCTGTCACAGAGGTCCGGACGAGGATTCGTCAATCGCGACATCCTGGAGACCGTTCTCGGCAACTTGCTCGAGTGTGTAGCGCCCGGTTCACACAACGCGCTCAACCAGCGCGAGCAGACGGAAGATTTCACCAGCGCCATTGGCGAAGTCGCCGATCAGATCTATGCAATGGTGGCGCAGTCTTTCCTGGCCGTCGGCATCGGGCAGGACCTGGAGGACAGGGCCCTGGCTGCGGCCTACGCGATTCTGTGGGATCTGCCAGAGCTGAAACGCCGTTCCTGGTGGAATCGCTTTGCATCGATGAAGGATCCCGCCGTCTGGGATGCGTATCTGCTGGCGGCATGTGGAATCCAGGATTCCGCATTGCGCGAACTCGACTTCGCAATACACATCGATGCTGCCATCGCCAGTCGGGACACGGCTGCGTACCGTGAATTCCTCCGACAGTTCCATGGTGATTCCGTGTTCGATTACCAGATGCAACTGGTGATGAGCACCTACCCGGGATGGCGCGTCCTGTTCTATCATGACGTGGCACATGCGCTGACGCGCAGTGATGACGGTGACGCTGGCCCTACAGGGTTCAGGCGCCAGCCAGTACCGCTGCTGCCGCGGGCGATCTCCGAACTGGGTGGGCGCTACTACCAGGCCGACATTCACCCTGAAACCCGCATCGGTGATGCCACCTTTCTCGACCATCCCCACCGTGGATTGACGACAGGGCAAACGGGAATCATTGGCTCCGGATGTCATCTGCTTCCCTGTACGCTGGGTGGTCTCTCCCGTCGGCTGCACCAGAGGCACCCGGTGATCGGTGACTGCGTATTCATCGGTACCGACGCAGACCTTTTCGGTCCGGTCCGCATCGGCGATCATTCCATCATCGGTCCGAGTGTCGAGATCTACGGCCTCGTGGAGACCGGGCCCTACTGCCGCGTCAATGCCTCGGTCGTTATCGGCACTGTGAAAACCGACAGCATGCGTCCGGGGCGCATCATCCTGGGAGAGGGAGTTGTCGTCGGTGATGGCACGATTATCGAGAATCGTCTGGAGACGGATCTGACGATCCCGGACCGCGCCGACATTCCGGCGCGCAGTCTCGTTGTCAACGACGGCTGTGGCCAGCCGAAATACGTCCACTGACATACCGCAGGCTGACAGGCCAGGCAGAAACGGCCCGGCACCGATGTTGTATCCATCAGGCGCCGGGCCGCTTCTGTACCGGTCGGGGAGACCGCGAAGGAAGTTCAGGGCCATTAGGGGCCCATCATGCGTCTACAGGCGCATGATGAATGTGGCCACGATGCCGAGATCGGCGGCCTTCGCATCACCCGCAATGCCCAGAACCAGGCCCACGTTCGCAACGGCTGAATCGTTGACCATGATGTCGACATTCGGGCCGAGGTCGATGCCGAGAACGTCGCCGGCGATGTCATCGGTGTTCGTGTGCACGAGCACATCGAGGTATCCCGTGAGTTTGTCGCCGAAGGTCATCGTGGGTTCGACGAGCAGGTTGACATTGACACCAACGCCGCCGGTATACCCATCGAGAAGACCCACCTGCAACCAGTTGTTGATCATCATGTCACCCATATTGTGGGTGTGCATGAACCCGAGCGACAGTCCGGGATCGTCCGCGTCCCCTGTAGGCACCAGGACTCCCACGGTTGCGGCACAGTTCTCGCGCAGAGAGTACTTGGCGCCTACAGTAAACTCCGACAGTGTGCTCAAGTCGTCGTTGAGCAGGCCCAGCCGGGCCAGGGCACCGACTTCAATCATATCGCTGATGGAGTACTTGCCACCAAGGTTCACCACGCCAACATCAGCAACGCTGCCGACGTCAGCGGCGGCGATACCAGCCTGGATGCCTTTGGAGCCGGCCTGGCCTGGCATCAGGTAATACAGATCGTAGCTCTGTGCCATTGCGCTTGTGGCCAAGGCCACAACAGCCAACGCGGCAACGATAACTCTGCGCATGATGGTCCTTCCGAGATAAGGATGGTTGGTGGAGATCCCCGGGGATCGTCACCGACACCCGGAAACCCCATGGTGTGCCCCCGAACAGCGGCACGCATAGGCACTACGTATATGTTGTGCGCACGAAAAGGGAGTGTCTGCTACGGTTGCACTGTGCCCGGGCCGGGGGGCGGCCTTTGAGCACCAACAGCGGGGTTTGCCAAGATAGGGAGGGTCGAAAAATCCGGCAATCTTCCAATCATACCGATTCGCGTATCGTCGTGTCGGCCCGCTGTAACACTTCGGGTCGTAAGGCAGTACCCAGGCCCGGTGTATCGGTGGGCCTGGCGAAGCCATCCTCGATCCGCGGCACGACCGTGACCAGGTCACGGTAGAAGCCGCGATAGTAGGCGCGCACGCTCTCCTGGATCAGCGCATTCGGACAATGAATGGACAGATGGATGGAGGCGAGAAAGGTCACCGGTCCGGTACAGTCGTGAGCCACGAAGGGCAGGTTTGCCAGGTCTGCCATCGCCGCAATGCGGCGACTCTCGCCGATGCCACCCGTCCACGTGACGTCCGTCATGAGGATGTCAACAGCGCCCGCCTCCAGCAACTCCCGTGCATGGTGGCGGGTGAGGGCCAGTTCCGAGCCGCAAATCGGCGTCGTCGTCCCACGGCGCAACTCGGCCAGAGCATCGGGATTGTCCGGTTTGATGAAATCTTCGAGCCACATGGGCTGGTATGGCTCGAGGGCGCGGGCAATGCGCAGGGCGGCGGGCAGCTTCCAATAGCCGTGGCCTTCGATCATGATCTCCATATCCAGGCCCACGGCGTCGCGGATCTTGCGCACCGGTTCCAGACCCCGCTCGACGTCGGCGAAGCTGATGTAGGTGCCGTTGCTCGCCGGGGCGTAGGCATCAAAGGGCCAGATCTTCATCGCTCCGATGCCCTCTGAGAGCAGGTCCCTGGCCAGCTCGTCAGCGCGATGCAGGAACGCGTCAAGATCCTCGTACCGACCCGTGCTGTCGATCTGAAGTTGCGATACCGGACGGGCGACGCCCGGTGTCCCACGGGCATACAACGGACCTGCGCAGGTGTTGTAGATGCGCACCTTTTCACGACAACCGCCACCCAGGGCACGGTACAGCGGCATGCCCGCCGCCTGTCCAAACAGATCCCACATGGCCACGTCGAGGGCCGAGATGCCGCGCATCTCGTTGCCCCGATTGCCGTAGACATGGGTGGCGTCATACAGCCGCCGGAAATGCCACTCCACATCTCGCGGGTCGTGCCCCAGGAGCATGGGCGCCCCGACTTCGTGGATGAAGGCGCGGGTTGCCTCCGGTGTGTAGTACGTGTCCCCAAGGCCGATGGATCCCTCGTCGGTGTGGATCCGTACAAAGAGTATGTTGGCAAACTCACCAACGTGAATCGTCTCGACCTTGGTGATCTTCATGGGCAGACTCCTAGAAGCCGCATCTTTCGGCAGCGCGGAAGAACGGCTCCGAGACGTTCATAGCCCCGCGGAAGACGAAGTCGCTGGTGAAGGGGTGGACGCTGATCAGTCGCGCCCCGGCCTCGATGGCGCGGACCATGGCATCCTCGATGTCCTTGGGATCTTCCATGGCACCGGAACCGACAACACGACCCATGTGCACACCCCGCTGCGCGGCGGCGCCAAAGAGGGCCGTGACGGCCGCTTCGATCTCCGGGATCTCGCCCTGGCGCAGGATTGCATCGAAGGGGCCGACGAAGCCACAGGCCTTGTTACGTCCCTGCGCCTGCATGAGATCGAGTACGCGATCGCGCAACTTCGTGTCGAGGATATACTCGGCCGTCTCAAACTGGATCCAGCCCTGGGTGTCGACTTCGGCAGCCAGCAGTTCTGCCGGCGTGAAGGCGAAATTGCGATCACCGAAACGTACGGGATAGCCGCCGCGATCATCGGCGGTGGCCTGTCCCGGCTTCGGGAAGTTCACGGCGCGGAAAAAACGCGCAGCATCCTCGTAGGTCGTGCCGTACGGCTTCATCGTCGCGCGGGCACCCAGCTGAAAGACATCACCGTGAAAGCTGAAAGCCTCGCGGTGCAGGCGCTGGCACTGGAGCAGGCCGACGCGGCCTTCCATGGCATTCTGCTGACGGCCATACCAGCCCTCGCGCTGGCAGTGTTCGGCGTCGTTGACGATCCAGGAAAAACCGGACTTCGCCCACGAGTGGACCTCGTCGTCACGCACCTGATTCCACGGCACGTCGTTGAAGATGCCCAACAAAGGAGGTGCTGCCTCTACCGTATCGAACCGGTCGAGAATCTCCTTCACAGCGTTGCGCTGCGGGTTCATGACGCTGGCGTGGGCGCGCCGAGCGAACTCTTCCGTCTGCAGCGGACGATGGCCACCGATAGCCTCGAGTGCGGTCACGGTATTCTCCTGGGATGTCGCGACGGCTGTGCCGGCGCCGATGAGGTAGCATAAGGACGAACCTCAGGAAAAACGTGCACCCGGACACGCCGGGCAAGGGCCGGACTCCGGTTGGATCGGATTCGGACAGTGACTACTCTTGGAGCCGACCCATCAACGAGGACCATGACAGGATGAGACGCTACAGGGCCGCTGCCATTGGCCGTACCGGTGCGGGCAACTATGGCCACGGACTCGATATCGCTTTTGCCGCTGTGAACAACGTCGATTTCGTCGCCGTCGCTGACGCCGATGAGGCGGGTCGTGAACAGGCACGTGTGCGCAACAACGCCCCCCGGGCCTATGCCGACTACCACGAGATGCTGGCAGCCGAGGCGCCGGACCTCGTCAGTGTCTGCCCCCGGTGGGCCGACTGCCATCTGGAGATGGTCATGGCCTGTCTCGAGGCGGGGGCTCACGTGTACTGCGAGAAACCGATGACGTGGAACCTGGCTGACGGCGACACCATTGTCGCCCGTGCCGATATCCTGGGACGCAAAGTGGCTGTCGCCCACCAGGCCGTCTATCTGCCGCGAATCCAGCAACTGCGGACGTTGCTGCAGCAAGGCCGAATCGGCCCGTTGCAGCGGATCCATGCTCATGGAAAGCAGGACCGGCGCGGCGGGGGCGAGGACATGATCACTCTGGGCACGCACCTGTTCAACCTGATGCGCTACTTCGCCGGCGAGGTCCGCTGGATGAGCGGCCATGTCACCGCGGGGGGACGCGAACTCGAACCTGCGGATGTCGCCGAGGCAACGGAGCCGGTTGGGCCGGTGGCGGGGGACTGTATCGAAGCCTACTACGCCTTCGACTCCGGCGTCGTCGGGTCCTTTGATTCGAGGCGGGATCAGGCAGGCTCCAGCCGTCGATATGGTATGGAGATCATCGGCAGCGACGGCATCATCTCCCTGCGGGGCGGGGCAGGTTCCGATCTGATGATCTATCCCCATCCGGTGTTCTGCCCGGCCGATGCCGCGCAGCGCTGGGAACCCCTCGAAGGATTGCCGGATGACCCGTTGGCTGCGGGCAATGTGCTGGCCATCATCGATCTGCTCGACGCCATCGAAGAGGATCGGGAGCCTGTGTCGAGCGCCCGCAGCGCAGTCGCCGCACTTGAGATGATACTGGGGACCTATGAGTCGCAGATCACCGGCGGCCGGGTCCAGATCCCCATGGTGAGTCGTGTGCATCCACTGCTCGCCTGGCAAGAAAGGGAAAACGCCTGATGAGCCCTGATCGTTTCGTGCCGCACGAGGTTATTCCCTGTGATCAATTGCCGGCAGCCCGGTATCGTGATCTGCCGGAGGCG
>JAQCJA010000224.1 GCA_027593305.1 bacterium | reverse complement strand
GGGATTTCAGCTTTCAGGATCACCCGCTGGTCGAATTGGCGGGGCTCACCTTTGGTGTCATCGGCTTCGGTCGCATCGGTCGGCGCACAGCCGAACTGGCCCGCGCCTTTGGCATGCAGATCCTGGCCCATACACGGACGCCGGACGCCGGTATCGATTGGGCCGAATTTGTCGACGTGGATGAACTGCTGCGGCGCAGTGATGTGGTCTCCCTGCATTGCCCGCTGACGCCGGCGACAGAACACATCATCAATGCCGAGCGCCTGGCGCTGATGCAACCGACGGCATTTCTCGTCAACACGAGCCGTGGGCCGCTGATCGATGAGCAGGCCCTGCAGGCCGCCCTCGAAGCCGGCACCATTGCCGGCGCCGGTCTTGATGTCATGGCCGTGGAACCACCTGCTGCCGATCACCCGCTGTACAGCACCCGCAACTGCTACGTCACCCCGCACAACGCCTGGGCCACAGGGGCGGCGCGCCAGCGCCTGCTGGGCACCGTCGTCGACAACGTGCGCGCCTTTGCGGCGGGCACGCCGCAGAACGTGGTGAACTAGAACTAGAGCCGCGCGGCTCTATCTCAGCACGGCCGCCGCAGCGCGCTCTGGGTTTACCGAATCCCGTTCTTGACCTGCCCCCACGAGATTGCCATGACAGCCGTCGATGGCTCCGAGGACAGGATCTCGACCTCATAGAACTCGGCGCCGGATTCGGTGACCAGTGCGATGTAGTCGGTCACCGTCCCCGGGGGGAAAGGCAGATCGACCCACGTGTCCGGCGCGTAGTCGAAATCGTACACATCCGCCACGAGCGCGTCCGCCATGGTTTCCGTTTGCCCTGTCTCGCCGTAGGCGGCCCCCAGATAGGCGAGCACGGCGTACGATCCAGCATCGGCGCCGACACGCAGACGCACCCCGTCGATGGCCCGGGGTGTAGCAAAGGTAAACACCAGATTGCCCTTTGATGGCCAGGCGAAGAGTCTCGCCTCGTCGCTGTTGTCCGGCGTCAGGCCATCAGTGAGAAAGCTCAGCGAACCATCGAAGCGATTGTAACCCAGCGTCGCCCGCGTGACGGCATCCACGGCGATGTTGAATCCCACCGCGTGGATCCAGGCCACCGACAGCAACAGACCGACGACGATGCCCGCGCCGACTGTCAGGCGTTTCATGGCTACCGTACCAGCACCATCTTGCGCGACTCCTGAAAGGCTGACGTGGAAAAACGGTAGAAGTACGTTCCTGTGGCACGTCGACCCGATTCCCAGCCGACAACGTGCGCCCCACCCTCATGCCAACCGTCCTTGAGCACCTCCACCAGCTGCCCGCGGGCGTTGAAGATCTCGATGCGGGCATGGTCGGCGTGGGGCAGACGATACTCGATCAGCGTCGTCGCATTGAAGGGGTTCGGGTAGTTCTGCGACAACACGTGGCTCTGCGGCGTCGCCTGCGCTTCATCGCGGACCGCCGTGGCCACGGGGTACTCATAGGGCTCGTCCACCATGTGCCAGTGTGGCTCGTTCTGCCCGGCGTAGTCGCGACGCAGGTAGTAGGTCATGAGTGGCGTCCGTGCGAACGTCGACAGATCGGCGCGCGCGGGTTGGCCCTTTTCCCAGGCGTATACGGGGACCGCGTGGGGGTTCACCGTATCGCTGAGGCCACGTGTCACAGCGGCATGGAACAGACCGAAGTTCCCTGGCTCGTGCCCCGCCAGCCAGTGACCGATCAGGTCCACTTTGAGCGGATCGCGGCCGAAGATGACGACGTTGGTCATGAAGTCCAGCGAAGCGCCACCGTGGGGACCATCCATCCAGTTGCCGTCGCGGCCATAGATGCCCTCGATCATGGCCAGATCGATGTTGGATGCGGAGAGGTTGTCGAGCGTCTTCTGCGCCCAGCCCTCCATGCCCCAGCCACTGTTCCAGTCGGATCCCGGCCGGTCCCAGCGGGGCACCGACGCCTCCTTGTGTTGTGCGTGCAGCGTCGTCACCGTGTCAGAGAAATCTCCGTGCACATCGGCGACAAAGGAGGCCGGCTTGCCCCGGGTAAGCTGCGCGAGACCTTCGCAGTAGTGCACGTAGGGATGCACATTGGTCCCCTGCCAGTTCTTCGATGTCAGGGTGACACCCATGCCGTGGGTCTTGAACTTGGCGATGTTGATGTTGAAGGCGTCGGGCGCGTTGATGGGGGCCACGTAGCCAATGCGCTGGAAAATCACGCCATTGGGAACCTCCCGCCAGATGACCTCAGAGCCCTCTTCCAGATTGGCCAGCAGGGCGTCGGCCAGCAGCCGACCGCTGTCGAAATCGGTCAGGTGTGCGCCCAGACGTTGCGCCATGGGGCCGTACCAGTCCAGAGCCTCATTGCGTGGACAGTAGGCGTCACCGAGCAGATTGCCCTCACGCAGATAGAACTGACTGCCCTGCAGACCGAGTTCATCCTTCATCGACTCAACAAAACCTTCGACAAAGTCCGCATCGGTGAGGATTCCCATCCGGTCCGTGGAGAAGTCTCCATTAAGACACGTCAGATTGGGTTTGATAGCGATCTTGCTCTGGCTGGAGTAGCCCTCGCTGTCACTGGGCACAAACAGCTCGCTCGCCAGTTGGCGACCAGCGTGCAGCTTCTCGGCGGTGGCTGTCTTGGCAGACACCTGTGTCAGCTTGATGAACACGGCCTCGGGGTGGGCGGCAACAAAGGGATGCAGTCGGAAGAAAGCGGCCGCCTGTTGTACTCCGCCAAAGACCAGCTGCGGCTGCATCAGCGATGCAGTGCCCACGGCGCCGGCGGCTTTGAGGAATTCTCGGCGTTCCATGAAAAGTGTCCTGATCAGGTTGTTGGAATGGACTGTCCTACCCGATACGCTTCACCAACAACGACACTGGCGTCAACAACATTCGCTGTCCAGCCGAGACATACAGCCAGCATTCGTAAACGATGATCTCTGCCCTCCGACGGGCGACGCGCCCGTGCGGCAAACGAAGCGGCACCGCGGATATAACCCGAGGTGCCGCCACGAGCTCGGGACAACACATGCCCGTGCTTTTGATGAAGCGGCTGCTGAGCCAGCCGCAGGTGCCGTCAGTTCAGCCAGTAGGTGTACATCAACTGCGAATTGAGCTGCGCGTGAGCCGACGTGACGCTGGGAACTGTGACGCCATTGCCGGGGTTGGTCGCCTTCGAGTTGAAGCCACGCATGATGGAGATGTTCACGGAGGAACGCGCACCAAGCTCGTAACCAAGGCCGATGGTCGCGTGGTTTTCCACGATGGCTGGGAACAGGGCATTGAGGAAACTGTCCGGCACCGGGTTGCTGCCGTAGTTGAATCCAGCGCGCAAGGTGACGGCCGGCGAGGCCTGCCACTCGGCACCCAGTGACAGAACCGTCTGATCTTCCCAGTCCTGAAAAAGTACGGCCTTGAGTTCCTGGCCACCGAAGGCACCGTTCTCGGCGACCGCGTCCGCTTTGAAGACCATGGTGAAGTCCTCCATGACCGCCGACCACTGGATGCGTTTGACATCGGCAACGAGACGCACATCGTCCGTCGCACCGTAGGCGACGCCAAGGCCGTAGGTGGCAGGCCACTGGAAGTCTTCTATGGTGATCTCACCGCGTACGGGCAGATCCATGTCGACATACTGGCCATTGGGTATCCCCGTCGTCAAAAGACCAATGTCCACATTGACCGCCATGCGCATCGACGCAGCACTCGTCTCGAGATCGCTGATCGCCGTCTGCGTGTGGTACACGGCACCCAGGGTCAGATTCGTCGCAACTTCGTAGACAACTCCGAGCTTGCCGCCCAGGCCCGCACCACGGGACTGGCCAGTAAACTGACTGTCGTTGGCGAAATCGAAATAGGCGTGGTGCAGCCGTCGGATGCCGGTGCCGCCGAATGGTTCATACAGGGCGCCAAAGACCTGGGTCAGGGAACCGGAGACCGTGCCGGCCTGCTGCGTGCTCGCCAGATCAACGAACTGGGCTTCGGACATGGCCATCTGCAGATCGAGTCCCGCCCACACCAGATCCACGGTGGCACCAATGCTCAGACGCTCGTTGAGCTGATACGCCAATGGCACCAGGGCCCGGCCGACGCTGACCTCTGATTGATTCACCAGCCCTATTGTCAGCGCCGTGTTCTGCCCCTGGCTTGGATCCGCCAGCCACGAAGTGGGGCCGTACTCCGTACCCATGCCGCCCTGGGCGAAGACACCGAAACCGTAGGCGATGTCACCCTTGCGGGTGATCCAGCCAAAGGCGGGCATGAAGTAGGCATCGGCCAGCGATGTCGCCTGCAGAGTCCCCATTGGCGTGCGCACCGAGGCCGACACGTCGGGTCCCAGATAGCCGAAGGCCACATCGAGGCGCGTCGTGGCACCCGGCTGCAGCATCAGTGTTGCCGGGTTGATCATGAGTGCCGCCGTACCGCTGTCGAAAGCGATCCCGGCGCCCCCCAGGGCGCTGCTTACCGGTCCGTAGCCTTCCATGTTCATGCCATTGGTGGCATGTGCCGGAGGTGCCAGCAGGGCCGCAGCAACCGTGATTGTCCGTAGAGCCGTCCACTTCATGGGATTCTCCCTCATCCATTAACTGCGAGCGTTGGCAACGTCCGATACCTGCAGTCGTGCAACAACTGTACCACCATCCGGGGCTGGCCCGGCACGCCCGATTCGGCACGTGAGGCAGCGGTGGGTCACTGTGGCGTGACCAGACGGGACGGGTATGTCCCGTCTCTGTCATTCCGGGGTCACCGTGGGACAATGTCGTCTCACAACAAGACCGCACACAACTCGATCCACCAGAGCAGCGACACGTGAACAGCCTCCGGTACGTTCGTTGCTCCGTTCCTGGTGACCTCCAGTGTTCCTTGGCCGACTCGAAGACGGGGATCCATGACTGATGTCTCGCGCAGACCTTTGCTGAAAACCGGCCCCGCCGCCGCAGATACCATGACTCCTCGCGAACGTTTCATCGCCGCCCTGGAACGCCGACCCGTGCCCGGGCGTGTGCCCACCTTCGAACTGGTCTTCTTTCTCACCATGGAGGCCTTTGGTCGTGTGCATCCATCTCATCGCAGTTATCACCAGTGGGATCAGATGGAAGAAGCCGAGCGTGAGTTGCACCGGCGGGATATGGCGGATCTGTTCATCCAGACAGCACGACGCTTCGACCACGACGCCATCTTCCTGCATCCGAATCCGGGCCGCGAGGAGGAGGTCCTGCGTCTGATCGATCTGGTGCGACAGGAGACGGGGGATGAGTTCTTCCTGATGCTGCACGGGGACGCCACCTATTCGATTCCATCGGGTGCCGACATGTCGGACTGGTGCGCCCGTGCCGTGGAAGAACCAGAGAAAGTGCAGGCAGAGGCGGCACACCGCGTCGATGAGGCCCTCGAGCGGGGCCAGCGGCTGGCCGCTCATGGCGGCCTCGACGGTTTCGCTCTGTGTGCCGACTACTGCTTCAACAGTGGTCCCTTCCTGCAACCGGAATGGTTCGACGATTTTGTCACGCCGTACCTGCACCGGCTCGTGCGTGGCTACCGCGATCAGGGCCACTACGTCATCAAACACACCGATGGCAACATCATGCCGATCCTCGATCGGCTCGTCGAGGCCGGACCTCACGCCATTCATTCCTTGGATCCGCAAGGGGGCGTCGACATTGCCGAGGTCAAACGCCTCGTGGGCGATCGCGTCTGCCTCATCGGCAATGTGAATTGTGGCCTGCTGGATTCCGGCACGGAGGAGCAATGTATCGCCTCCACACGGTATGCCCTTGAGCAGGGCATGCCGGGAGGTGGTTACATCTTCTCCACAAGCAACTGCGTCTACACCGGCATGCGCCTGTCGCGCTACGAACTGATCCTTGATGTCTGGCGCCGGGAAGGCATGTCGCCCGAAGCCTAGGTGAAGTTCCGCAGAGCTTGCGTAGCCTCTTCGAGCAGGCCCTGCAGTTCGTCCAGACCGGTATCGATGTCGGTCATGTTCCCTGATTTCAACCGTTGCTCCCAGAACTCGGCGCGCGCCGCCAGTTTCGTGGCGCCCACTTCCCGTCCCGAGCCCTTCAGCGTGTGTACCTCGCGGTGCAGCGTTTCCAGGTCTTGTGCTGCCAGTGCCTGACGGGCCCGCTGCAGGCATTCCGGCGTCGTCAGCACAAACAGCTCAACAAACTCGGCAATGGTGAAATCGCCACTCTCTTCGAGTTCCCGCAACTGCGCCAGTGGTTCGGGGTCGAGGACGGGCACATCAGCCGCGACAGGGAGGGCAGCATCGACGGCCTTCTTCGGCACAGAACCTGCAGGTTGCGCCCTGACAAGGGCGGCGCGCAGATCCTTCTTGCGCACTGGCTTGGCGATGAAATCATCCATACCCGCCTGCAGGCACCGGTCCCGATCGGCCTGCATGGCATTGGCCGTGAGTGCCACAATCGGGGTGCGTCGCAGGCCGGACTCCGCCTCGAGTTGACGGATCTGCAACGTCGCTGTGATGCCATCCATTTCGGGCATCTGCAGGTCCATGAGGATGACGTCGAAGGCTTCACATTCACGGAAACGCGCCACAGCAGCGATACCGTTTTCCGCCTCTGTGATGTCGTGCGCATCCTTGCGCAACAAGGCGTGCGCCACCTTTCGGTTCAGGGCGTTGTCCTCGACCAGCAGAATCCGCATGGGTGCGATCGCCACATCATCTGCAAGCACCGATACCGGCAGGTCCCCTGATCCGGGCACCACGCGGACGTGAAAGCGGAAGGTGCTGCCAACACCCGGTTCGCTGTGGGCGGAAATCTCGCCCCCCATCATCTGCACCAGTCGTTTGCTGATGGAAAGACCCAGCCCCGTACCGCCATGGGTGCGCGTGATCGAACTGTCCGCCTGGGTAAAGGGATCGAAGATCGCCTGCAGGCGAGCGGCGGGAATGCCGATGCCGGTATCGTGAACCTCGACATGCAGCGTCACGGTGGTGTCGGTTCGGTCCGCCCGCATGTGCGCCTGAACCTGCCCGTTGTCGGTGAACTTCACGGCGTTGGCCAGCAGGTTCAGCAGAATCTGGCGCAGGCGCACACGGTCTCCTTCGACATTGCGCGGCGTCGCAGGATCCGAGGTCACCGCAAGGCCGATCCCTTTGGCCGCCGCCCGCATTGAGAGTGTTCGCCGTGCACCTTCGAGAACTTCGACAGGATCAAAGGGCAAGGACGTCAACTCCATCTGCCCCGCTTCTATCTTGGACAGGTCGAGCAGATCGTCGATGATCTCCGCCAGCGACTCTGACGCGCGCAGTACCGTATCGACCTGATCGGCCGCCCGCGGCGACAGGTCTTCCTCCAGCAGCGCTTGTGCCATACCCATGACGGCGTTGATCGGCGTGCGGATCTCGTGGCTG
>JAQCJA010000223.1 GCA_027593305.1 bacterium | reverse complement strand
AGCCCCAGAGGCGCAACAACTGGCACTGGTAGACGGCTGCACGTCGTTCGCCTTCGGAGCCCGTCGGGCGCTTGCCAATGGTATCGGCCAGGTAGCGCACATGGTCGAGGCCGTCACGTATCAGGGGATCGTTGCTCATCTGTTTCTCTCCTGGATTGAGGGCGACTCTTTACCCGGGACCAGGGCGCGGAACGCCGTAGAGCAGGATCCCGGCTTTTGCAGTCGACCCGGGGCGTTACCGTTCCAGCACAACACCTCCGGCCTCGAGGCGAGCCGCCATGGCGGCGTATTTTGCCGTGCCGTCGTCGTCCCAGTAATCGGTCGTGATCGGTGCAGCGTAACTCATCGGCAACTGCCGCCTGACGTCGGGGCGGACCATGAAGATCGCCTGTTGCGGATCGGCCAGGTTGTACATGCGTGTGCCGTTGGCAAAGCGTGAGCGCAGGATCCACTTGCCCACGCCAGGCAACTTCAGCTTCGTCAATCGTTCGAGGGCGTCGCGGTCGAGACTCACGCCCAGACCTGGACGCTCCGAGACGGGGAGCAGTCCGTTCACCGGCTGCGGCTGCTCGTGCACAACATCATCGGACCAGGTTTCACAGTCGCTGAAGAAGTGAAAGTTCGCCGAGGGGAAGGCGGCCATCATCTGGCAGGTCATGGCGCGGGTGATGTTGCCACCCACATTCTGCAGCATGAAGGGGATGTTGCCGGCGCTGAAGAGGCCCGCCTTGCGGATGGCGTCGCCAATCCGGGCGTGCCCGAGCATGTAGATATCCGCCGCGCTCATCAGGACTTCGTACGTCGCCCCCAGCGGGCAGTGGTGGAGCACGATCGGCAAGGTGGTACGCTTCCGCAGGTCCATGTATCCCTGCACGTCGTTTGCCGGCAGTACATCCTCGAAACAGCCGGCGACGGGGTAACCGGACAGTTTGTGCAGCAATTCGATCATGTGATCGTCGGTGCCACCCATGGTGAAGTCATAGTGGACACGGAACCCGGGCGGGGCGACGGCCTGCATCGCCTCCGTCTGGTCGATCACATTCTCGAAGGGTGACAGGTGGAACTTCATCCACGTGTAACCCTGTGCCGAGTACTGCTGTACGGCTTCGGCCATGCGTTCCGGATGGGTCGATACGGTCCAACTGCCTACCGGTACCCAGGAGCGGCACTTCTGGCCGATGAGCTTGTACACCGGCACCCCCGCCGCCTGCCCCATCAGATCATACATCGCCGTCCCCAGTCCCAGGGAGCGTTCATCCCCCATGTGATCAAAGGGATTGGTGCCGATGTAGGCATCGATGATGTCCTGTGGTTCCGTCGAGCCACCTTCGCCCAGACCTGTCAGACCGGTATCGGTATGGGCGACGTAGACCGTCCGTTGGCTGGGCCCGTAGTAGTGATTGAGCTGGTAGGCGATCCAGTCCACGTAGGGGAGGGTGATTCGGTGCACCTCGATCTCGGTAACCTTCATGGCTTCGAACCTTTGTCAGTCGGTGGCGCCGGGCAGACGGAGGAAGCGCCGTGCCGTAGCGCCGAGAATGCCCTGTCTTTGTTCGTCGCAGAGCGCCGGCAAGGATGCGTCGATGCCCGCCAGCGTACGTCCATATCCGGGATCGCCGACGATCCAGGGGAAGTCGCTGCCCCACATGAGCCGCTCGGCACCGAAGTCGCGCAACAGGGTCTGTTGCCAGCCGGCAGTATCTGCATAGGGCCAGGCCTGTCGCGAAAAGGCGTACTGGCCTGACAGGTGCACGCAGACATTTTCGTAACCGTTCAGTCGCAGCGTCGAGTAGCGCGTGATCGGCGGCATTGTCATTGCCACCTGCGGCCGGCCCTGGTCGTCCCACGTGAAAGTGCCATCGCCGACGCAGACCATGAGGTGATTGAAGACGACACGGACCTGCGGGAAGGCGTCGACAAGGAAGGCGAGAATGGGACTGTCGCCGGCCCGCGGATACAGCCACAGGACGTAGTCTTTCTCGGCAGCACGCTTCCAGATGGGGTACGTGCGGCTGCCTCGCAAGTCGATGGGCTGCAGAGGATCGAAGGGCCCCCCCAGATCGGTCAGACGGAAACCTATGATGTCACCCTTGGCGGCAAGGGTATCCATATGCCGCTCCGGATCGGCACAGTCCGCCGGTATCAGCCCGATGCCGCGGAATTTATCGGGATGGTCGGCGAGGCAGCGACGCAGGTAGGCATGGTGTTCCAGGGCGTTGCCGCCGGTCTGCACAAGCACGGCCTGAGCGACATCGTGCGCCTGCATCTGTGCGAGCAGCTCCTCCACAGTTGCCTGACGGTCGGCGGGCATGCCGTCGTTGACCAAACGGGGAAATTCGGCACTGGGTCTGGCAAAGACGTGGACGTGGGCATCAACGAAAGGGGGTGTCGTCATGGCCCGCCGCCGGCAGGTTTGAGGGAGAACAGGCGCTGCCGCGCCGGCGTCTTTAGTCGATCAGCGATGCCGGCATAGCGATCGGCGTCCACCCGGCCCTCCGTCCACTTCTCGTAGATGAGGATGATGGATTTTCGTGGTCTGCTCGTGGAGTTGACCATGGAGGTGTGCCAGCCGTACGAGTTGAAAAGGATTGCCGTGCCCGCCTTGCCGGGAAAAACCCTGTGTCCGGGCATGCTTTCGAGGCGGCGTACGCGCGGATATGGGCCTGCGTCAGACTTGTGACTGCCGGGGACGTAGCAGAACGGGCCCTGATCCCGTGCCACGTCGTCCACATAGATCTGCACCTTGATATGCAACGGATTCGTCTGCGGCACGTCCGGATGCCAGCCGACGTAGCTGATCGGGCTCGGCGGCAACACACGCACTTGCGGCGCCAGCAGGATCAACTCGTTGTCGGTGAAATCCATCAGCAGGCCGTACCAGCTCGGGTGATCAATGAGATCGATGAAGGCGTCGTCCCGCTCGAAGGGGGAGGGAATATCGAAGAAGCCCGCCGGCCGGGTGCCCTTGCAGATGCCGTCGAGCCACTCCGCTCTGCTTTCGGCGGCACACCGATCAAAGGCGGTCTGCAGGCGCAGCAAGTCGTCTCCGACCAGGGCGTCGTCGACGACGACGTAGCCCTCTTCGATGAATTGCAGTCGCTGGTGGGGCGTCGGTGCGATCATGGGGCAGAAGTCAAGGCATGTTGGCGCCGGCAAGTCAATCTCCCAGCTTGCCGAGGGGCCCTCTCCCGCCGAAACTCTGCGCCATGGAAACAATCAACGCAGGACAGGGCTCACCGGCGCCGATGCCGGCGTGGGCCGCCGGGCAACGTCGTCTGCTGGCCCAGATGAGCGCGGCGGCCGAGGTCTTTCGCGAGCGTTTCGTCTACCGTGGCGGCGGCCTGCGTCGTCATGGCAAACTCGACGACGACTACGAGTGTTTCACCGCCTGGCCGCTGGTCTATCTCATCGGTGGGGACACGGCCCTGCTCGAGGGGAGCATCCAGGCCTGGAACGGCATCACCCGCCAATGGACCTACCAGCATCAGCGCAGTGTGCATCGCGAGTTCGTGCGCCACTATGACATGCTGCACTTGAGCGAAGCCTACGTGGGCCTGCAGAATTTCGGGCTCGCCGATCCGTCGATCCCGGAGCACGTGGAACGCGCCTGTCGCTTCGCCGGGTTCTACACCGGACAGGATCCTGAGGTGCAGAACTATGACCCGATCCGGCGGTTGATTCGCTCACCGATGACGGGCAGCGGCGGCCCGGAATTCAGCTCGAGCGCCGATTACGTGCTCAACTACGGCCACGCCACGCTGCATCCGGTGGTCCTGGACCTGGAGCCAGGCTGGGACAAGGACCCTGTGCGGCACGCCGAGATTCAGCGCCTGTACGACGAGGTCGTGATCTCTGGCGACGTGCCGATGAACCTGGCGATCACCGGTCTGGTCACCCATGCGCATATCCTGTCCGGGGAAGACAGCTACCGCCGCTGGGTGCTCGATTACGTCGACGCCTGGATCGAGCGCGCCGCGGCCAACGGCGGCATCATCCCGGACAACGTCGGCTTGTCCGGCCAGGTTGGTGCGACGCGCGGCGGCCAGTGGTGGGGAGGATTCTTCGGCTGGACGGGGCGCTACAGCGTATGGATGATGTTTCACGCTCTGGGCACAGCCACCGAATCGGCCTGGCTGCTGAGCCGGGACCCGAAGTATCTGGCCTTCTATCGCTCCCAGGTCGACTACCTGCTGGAGCGCGCCATCGAGCGGGACGGCGATCTGCTGGTGCCCCACAAAATGGGACCCCAGGGGTGGCACGACTGCCGCACGGTGGCTCCCTACATCGTCGGCAACCTCTGGCATCTGTCGATGGATCCCCAAGATTGGGCGACGCTGGAGCGGCTGCACGCGGGCGCCCGCCACGGGCCTCACGCCTACGCCTATGCCGACTCGCCGGAGCCACCGGCGCCGGGTGCCGAGCAGTGGCGTCCCGATGGACCCGCCGACTGGAATCGCGTGTGGGACGACCTGTCCGGCAACAAATTCGTCGAGAACGAGCCGGCCCATCTGCGCTGGCTCGCCGGCGACAATCCCGGCTGGCCCGACGCGGCCCTGATGGCGACGTCGAACCACGTGGCCCGCTGTGTCGAGCGCCTGCGCGCCGGCGACTGGGAGCATGAGTGGCGCAGCCAGACGGTGACCGCGCAGAACCCGGTGCTGGCCGGTGTCCTGGCGCAGATGACGATGGGGGCGCCTTTCCAGGGATTCAACGGCGGCCTGCTGGTGGCGCGGGTGCGGTACTTCGACCCGGCCCGGCGTCGACCGGGGTTGCCCGAAGGTGTCGCGGCTCTCGTGGAACGGCTCACAGCGGAGCGTACCGTCCTGCAGTTGGCCAACACGGCGGATGTTGCGCGGCGCGTGATCGTCCAGGCTGGCGGTTACGGCGAACACGCCTTTGCTGGCGTCTCCTGGGAAGGGGGCCAGGCTGCCGTAGCGGGTCGCCACCTGGAGGTCGTCCTGCCGGCGCGTGTGGCTCTCCAGCTCGAACTCGGTACACGGTGCAACGTCAACGCCCCGACGTACGGCTTTCCTGAGGGCATCGGCACGACGGGCTGACCTTAGGCCCCGCGACTGCTTGGTGGTGACGGATCCCAGGCACCGTCGGTGTGTCCGCCGAAGACCCGATCATCCTCGGCGATGAGGCGGTCGAGCTCGGTGATGTGGTCGCGCACGTGGGAGATGTACGCCGCCTCACTCATGTCGAAGCGTTGCCGCATGCCACGCTCTTCGTGCGTGCGGAAGATGCGCGCCGCACGCAGGGCCTGGTACGAACGGACGCCCAGATGACGCAGGGCATCGACGCCGAGGGTGAGTGCGCTGTCGAGGGTCTCACGGTAGACGTGCTGGACGCCGGCGCGCATCAGGTCGTAGGCGTGTTCGACGCTGTGGGCCCGGGCCAGGATCGTCAGGTGCGGCTACTCGTGGTGCACCTGCGCCGCCATCTGCGTAGCGCGCTCCGGGTCATCGATGGCCAGCACCAGCAGCTTTGCCCGCGCCGCGCCGGCGGCGTGTAACAGGTCGAGGCGCGCCGCATCGCCGTAGAACACCTTCAGCCCAAAGCGGCGCAGAACCGAAATCTGATCCGGGTCGAGGTCGAGGACCGTCGCCACGATACCGTTGGCGCGCAGCAGGCGACCGACGACGTTGCCGAAACGGCCGAAACCGGCGATGATGACGGCCCCGGTGTCGTCGGCGCCGATCTCATCGGCGGCGCGCGCGCCGCTGCGCCCTGCGAAGCGTGGCTGCACGAGCTTCTCATTGATGATCATCAACAGGGGGGTCACCGCCATCGACAGGGCCACCACGGCTGTGAGCGTGTCGATGACGGGGCCGGGCAATACGTTTTGACTGCGAGTCATGGCGAACAGCACAAAGGCGAACTTACCCCCCTGGGCCAGGGCGAAGGAAAACAGCATGCTCTGGGCGCCGTCGAGGCGGAAGACGCGGGCGAGCCCGACGAGGACGGCAAATTTCACCAGCACCAGGGTGGCAACGAGGCACACGAGCCATCCTGCCTGTGTCTGCACCAGGCCAAAGTCGATGCTGGCGCCGACGCTGATGAAGAACAGGCCCAGCAGCAACCCCTTGAAGGGCTCGATGTCGGATTCCAGTTCGTGGCGATACTCACTCTCGGCCAGCACCACACCGGCCAGGAATGTGCCCAGCGCCGGTGACAGCCCCACAGCCTGCATGGACAGGGCGATACCGATGACGAGGAACAGGGCGAAGGCGGTGAAGACCTCGCGCAGGCCGGTCGCGGCGATGAAGCGGAACACGGGGCGCGTCAGCAGGCGCCCGCCGAGGATGATGGCGGCGATCAGAGCGATGGTGATCAGGCCCTGCTGCCATCCGGGCAGGGCACCGATGCCGGCCGCGTGCGAACCGGCGGCCTCCGCTGTGGCAACGTGGGCAGCACCATCCCCCATGGCCAGCAGCGGCAGGACGGCGAGCATGGGGATGACGGCGATATCCTGAAGCAGCAGCACCGCAAAGCAGCTCTGCCCCCCCTGGCGTCGGCAGGAGGCCCTTCTCGTTGAGTGACTGCAGAACGATGGCCGTCGATGACAACGCCAGTATGAGTCCCACCGCCAGGGACTGGGCCCAGGACAGACCGGCGGCCAGACCCAGGCCCGCGATCAACAGCGTCGTGGCACTTACCTGCAGGCCACCGAGGCCGAGAATCGGGGCGCGCAGTCGCCACAGCAGGGCCGGACGCAATTCGAGCCCCACGAGAAACAACATCATGACCACACCGAATTCGGCGAAATGCATGACGTCACCCACGTCACCCACCAGACCAAGGGCCCACGGGCCGATCGCCGCCCCCGCCGCCAGATAGCCGAGTACCGAGCCCAGTCCCAGGCGCTGGGCGATGGGCACCGAGATGACCGCCGCCGTCAGGTAGACGAAGGCCTGGAACAGGATGCTGTCACCGGGCATCGGGCAGGACTCCGTTTGGGGGGAACGCGTCGTTGAGCAGCGTATCGGGAGGCAGGTGGTCGACGTCCAGGGAGCCATCGCGCAAGCCGGCGAGGGCGGCGCGATAGGTCACGGCAGCGGCGCGGAAGTGCTCGTCCCCTTCCTGCAGAGTGCCGTAGACGACGAAGGGGGGCAGCCACCGCATGCCGCAGAAGCGGCTCAGTTGATGCACCGGCGCCAGCAGTTCGTGCACGGTGAAGTAGTTGATCCCGTCGCGACCGTAGGTCTGTCGCCCGGCGCCGGTGGTGATCGCCGACAGCAGCAGCTTGCCGTGCAGCCGATCGCCACCGGCACCGTAGGCGAAGCCGTACTCCAGGACCAGGTCCTGCCACTCCTTGAGCAGGGCCGGGGCGCAGTACCAATAGAACGGATGCTGCAGGACGATGATGTCGTGCTTCAGC
>JAQCJA010000222.1 GCA_027593305.1 bacterium | reverse complement strand
TGCTTCGCACTGCGCGAAGACGGCTACGAGACGATCATGGTCAATTCGAATCCGGAGACCGTGTCGACGGACTATGACACAGCGGACAAGCTCTACTTCGAGCCGCTCACCGTTGAGGATGTCCTGCACATCGTCGATCAGGAGAAGCCAGATGGCGTCATCGTTCAGTTTGGCGGGCAGACACCACTGAATCTGGCCCTCGAACTGGAGGCCAATGGCGTGCCCATCATCGGCACCTCGTCTGCCAGTATCGATCTGGCCGAGAATCGCGAGCATTTTGGCAACCTCCTGCGCGAACTCAACATCCTCCAACCGGAAAACGGCATGGCCCGTACTGCGGCGGAGGCACGCGTGATTGCCACGCGGATCGGCTACCCGGTTCTTGTGCGGCCATCCTATGTCCTGGGTGGCAGGGCGATGGTTACCGTCTACAATGCGGCCCGCCTGGATTCCTATATGGAGATGGCGATTTCTGCATCCCCTGGGCATCCGGTACTCATCGATCATTTCCTCGATGGGGCCCAGGAGTTCGATGTCGACGCCGTCTGTGATGGTGAGGCGGTTCTCATTGGCGGCATCATGCAGCACATTGAGCACGCCGGGGTGCATTCCGGTGACTCAGCCTGTGTGTTGCCACCACATAACATTTCAGACGGTCATCTGAGCCTGCTCCGGCAGCATACCGAAGCGATGGCCATGGCCCTCGGTGTGAAGGGGCTGATGAACGTGCAGTATGCCATTCACGACGATCAGGTCTATGTCCTCGAGGTGAATCCGCGCGCCTCCCGGACGGTGCCGTTTGTCAGCAAGGCCACTGGCATGCCGCTGGCCAAAATCGCGGCGCGAGTCATGGTCGGCCAGAGTCTGCGCCAACAGGGTCTGACCAACGTGCCGACGCCAAAGCACATATCAGTGAAAGAGGCCGTCCTCCCGTTCAACAAATTTCCCGGGGCCGACGGGATCCTTGGGCCCGAAATGAAGTCTACAGGGGAAGTCATGGGGATCGGCCCCACATTTGGTGAGGCTTTCCTCAAGGCACAGATGGGCGCCGGGTCCATGCTGCCACTGCAGGGAAAGGTCTTCATCAGCGTCAACAATCGCGACAAGGCGGGTGTCGTTGACGTCGCTCGCCGTCTGCACGATGCGGGCTTCACCCTCGTGGCCACCGATGGCACACGCATGCATCTGGAGGCAAACGGGATCCCCGCTGAAAGAATCCTCAAGATCCACGAGGGTCGCCCGCACGTGGAAGATGCCATCCGCAGTCGCGAGGTCGTGCTTGTCATCAATTCACCACTGGATGAGCAATCGCAGCATGATGATCTGCACGTGCGGCGCGCGGCCATCATGAATGGCGTTCCTTACACGACAACCCTTGCCGGCGCCACCGCGGCGGTTGCCGGAATTGAGGCACACCTGCGCACGCCTCTGTCAGTGAAAGCTCTACAGGATTATCACAGTGACTGAGGTGCGCGTGTTTCGGTGGATGAAGTCAATTGCCCTGCTTCTCTCCGTTACAGCCATCGGATCTGCTACCTCCTGCGTCTATTTCAATTCATACTACAACGCCGAGAAGTACTTTCGCCAGGCCGAACAGGCGAGAGCCAAAGCCGAGGCAGTCGGCAATGACGGTGCCGTTGGCGGGCGCAACCGCACCCAATATCTGACGCTGTATGACCAGGCGGTTCGCAAGGCGTCGATCGTCCTTGAGAAGTATCCCGAGAGCGACCTGGTCGAAGACGCCATGTTCGTGGCGGGACGAGCGCTCTACTGGCAGCGCGACTACCAGTACGCCATGCGCTCCTTTCGTGATCTTGAACTGAATTTCCCTGACAGCCAATACTTTGACCGGGCCCGACTCTGGCGCGGGCGGACGCTGCTGGCCCTTGGCCAGACGGAAGAAGCGGGTGCCCTGCTTGGTGATCTCGTGCGTGAGCGCAGTGCCGTCGGCGATCGTGCCGGTATGCACCTCGGTGAACTGGCGACAGCTGCAGGGGATCGACGTGGCGCAATCGTTGAATACCGTCGGACGCTGGAGGCCTTTCCGGAGAGCCCCCTGAAATCTCAGCTATGGGTGCGCATCGGCGAGGTGCACGTCGATATCGGTGGCCCTGCCCGCCTCGACAGTGCCATGGCAGCTTTCGACCGGGCTCTCAAGAGTTCTCCGGCGGATTCCGTGCGCTATCGTGCCGGTCTGAATCGCGGTCGCGTGCAGTATCTGCAAGGAGAGGCCGACGCCGCTCTGGAGACGTACCGGGCGCTTCTGTCACAAGGAAAGTTCCGTGCATGGGAAGGGGACACCCGGATCCTGATCGGCCGCTACTATCGCGAGCGCGAACTGCTTCCGGAGGCCCTCGCAGAGTTCGAGCATGTGCGGGACGATTTTCCGCAGACCGCCGTAGCGGCCATGGCATTGTACGAAACGGGTCTGCTGTATCTCCAGAAACAGGGCCAGCGTGAGCGTGCTCAGGAGTATTTTGCCGAAGTCTCGCTGGAGAAACGTGGTTCCCGCGCAGATTCGCTGGCGAATGTCATCCAGGGAACATGCGCAGAACTTGACGGCCTTATCGAGCAGATCTGGATCGCCGACTCCACAGCGGCGGCCATCCTCTATCCCGTCGAGGTGATGGCGCCGCCCGTGGTGGCTGGCGCGGACTCAGGCGCCATCGATACCGCAGCCGTAAAGGTTCTCGTTTCCGCAGACCCCGAGGTCGTCCCCGCCAGTACAGTGGTGGAACTGCCACCGGCCCTGCGGGGCTACGTCGTCGAGACCGACAGTTCCGGCCATTGGCTGCCGCTGGTGCGGCGACCCGGCTGGCGCGATGTTGATGCACAACAGCAGGACCCAGATCGTACCCGCCAACGCCGGCCGCCAAAGCGACCAACGGGATCGTCGACCCTGGAAGAACACCTGTTCATGGTTGCTGAACTGTACCGGGATCGGCTGCTGCTGCCCGACTCAGCGGCCGTTGTCTACCAATCCATCGCTGCCCGCTTTCCCACATCGGCACAGCGATCCCGCGCGCTCTACAGCTTCGCCTGGATTCAGTTCGAGCAACTGCACGATGCTGCCGCCGCACGCCCGTACCTGGAGCAGCTTGTCAGTGAATATGGCACGACCGCCCATGCCAATGCGGCTCGCCGGCTGCTGGCACTCCCCCTTGAGCGCACCGCCGAGGAGCAGGCGGCGGAAGTCTTCCGAGAAGTCGAATATGTGAAGTCCGCCGAGCCGGATCGTCCCGAACGGTGGATTCCGCAGCTGGACATGCTGACGCGAGATTTCCCGGGTACCGTCACCGCCGCTCGCGCTGCCTACCTTGCCGCCTGGGCGACGGAGAATGTCGTATTCGATTCTGCAGGGGCAGAGGCACGTTACGACTCGGTGGCATCCCGCTTTCCTCGTACTGCCTATGCCGAACTCGTGGAAGGCCGCCGCCGGTCGCAGAAAGACGGCTTCCTTGCCAAGATGGAGCGGGAGCTGAAGACCCTCGGCACAGCCCTGAAGACCGAGGAACGTCTTTTCTTCATTGCCGCCGAGCCGGACTCCGTGGATTCGACATCCGTGTCGCGCAGGTATCTTGGATTCGCCATGCGTGCCCATCGACGCGAACAGTTTGAGCAGGCAAAACGGCTCTATCAGTCCAGTCTCGACGAAAAACAGGGCCGCAATGGCGACGCACACGCCGGTCTCGGCGATGTCGCCTGGCGACAGGGCTACTATGAGGATGCCATCGATCATCTGCGGCGGGCGTTGAAAGAAAACCCATCCTCGATGCTGCCGCAGTACCGACTGTTCCAGTATCACCTGCAGCAGTCGCAGAAAGACTCCGCCAATCACTACCTTCGCCAGATTACACGAAACGATCGGAACAATCCGGACGTCCTTGCCGTCATCGACCGCTTCCCGACGATTGCTTCGGCGGAGCCAGAATTGATCGAAGTCGATCAACTGGAGACGATCTCCCTGGAACCGGACGACAACAACCTGCGCCTGACGACGGCCTTCTTCGGCGTGGTCGAGCCGCCGTTGGTGCGCTCCAGTGTGGTCGCACAATACCCACCCGATGGCAGTGATTCGGCGAGCGTCGTCATCGATGTGCTGGTGACGCGCGAAGGCCGCTCAGACAGTGTGCGCGTGTTCCGCGGTGACGAACCCTTTTCCAGCGAGGCCATTCGGGCTGTTACGGGCTATCGATACTACCCCGCCGAGAATCGCAAGCAGGAGCCATTGAACGTCTGGGTGGAACTGGTAATACCGTTTCCCCCGCCGCCGCCAGTCGGAGCGGCCCGGTCGGCAGCTGCCAGCGCCGAGTCAGCGATCCCCAAACCCGCAACGGAGATGCGGACAAAATGAATGAACCGTCGCCGCCGGCAATAGATGTGCAGGTTCGGGTGGTGGCTACCACCGAGGTGGCAGAGGCGTTCTTTCAGACGCGCCTCCAGGTGCCCGATACGACCATCCGGCCCGGGCAATTCGTCCAGTTGCGTCCGCGGTCCCAGCAGAGCGTCTACCCTTTCCTGCGCATCCCTTTGAGCGTCGCCGCTGTGGATGTGCAACAACAGACCATCGATGTGTTGTACGAGCAGGTGGGTCCCAAGACGACAGCCTTGCGTCACATCGCTGCCGGAGATGAAGTCGGCTTTCTAGGCCCCCTTGGCAACCACTTCCCGATGCCGGATCCGGGTGCGGATCCAGTTGCAGTGCCGGTCCTGGTCGGCGGCGGGATCGGCGTACCGCCGTTGATCTACTTCGGCACTTCGCTCCGCAGCCATGGGCACGAACCGATCCTGCTGGTGGGTGCACGGTCCGCAAACAAGCATCTGCCGGATCGGCTCCTTGAACCGGCGTCCGCCGATGTCAGGCGGGCCAGCGACGATGGCACACTCGGGCATGCAGGCTTTGTCACTGGGCTCCTGCAGAAGGCTCTCGATGAACCCCTGTCATCCCCGATTGTCTATACCTGTGGACCACACGGCATGATGGCCGCCGTGGCGCGTCTATGCGCAGAGAGGGAGGTCCCCTGTTTTGCCTCCCTCGAAGAGTACATGGCATGCGGTTTCGGCGTGTGTGTCGGGTGTGTTGTCGAACGAGCCAACAAGGAGTCGTTGCCTTCTCCCTACGGCCACTATGCCCGAGTCTGCCTCGACGGACCGATATTTGACGCTCGACAGATCGTCTGGTAGACGACGATGACAGACCTGAGAACGAATTTCGCCGGCATTGAGCTGCGCAATCCCGTGTTGCTGGCTTCCGGGACCTGCGGCTATGGCGAAGAGTTGGCGCCCTTTCTTGACCTCTCCCGGTTGGGAGGGATCGTGACCAAAACGATCACGCCAGAGCCGCGGGCGGGCAATGCACCGCCGCGCATCGTTGAGACCGCCGCCGGCATGTTGAACTCCATCGGTCTGCAGAACCCCGGTCTGCAGGGTTTCATCGTCGACAAGTGGCCCTACCTGGCCGCTCTTGATACGAAAATCATTGTCAATATCGCCGCTCCAACCGCAGCCCTCCATGCAGAGATGGCAGCACGCCTGGACGACGTCGAGGGAATCGCCGGCATCGAAGTGAACATCTCGTCACCGAACATGAAGGACGGCGGCATGCTGTTTGGTTGCAGTCCGACCGCCTCAAACGAGGTCATTGCTGCGGTGCGGGCCGCGACGCGTCTCCCGGTGATCGCCAAACTGACGCCCAACGTGACGGATATAGCCGCCATCGCCCGTGCCGTCGTCGACGGGGGAGCCGATGGCATCGCCATGATCAACACCTTGTTGGGTATGGCTGTCGACTGGCGGACACGGAAGCCGATCCTCGGTAACATCACCGGGGGACTGTCCGGTCCGGCGATCAAACCGGTCGCTCTGGCTCTGTTGTGGAAGGTCCATCAGGCAGTAGATGTGCCAATCATGGGCCTGGGGGGGATCACCTCGGCCGAAGATGCTCTGGAGTTTCTCGTCACCGGGGCCACGGCCGTTCAGGTCGGCACGGCGACCTTCATCGAACCCGGAGGCGCTGCCGATATCGTCGCGGGTATCGAGTCGCACTGCGCCGCCGCCGGCATTTCACGGGTCGGTGAGTTGGTGGGAACGCTCGGCGTGTGACGATGCGGTCGGCGTCCACGAATCGCTGGATCGGTGATCTGTCGGCCAGGCACCCCCCGGCAAGGCGATCGCTCTCTGGCCACATCTGCGTGTGTATCGGTGTCCTCGGCGTGATCTTCGTATCCGGCTGTGTGCCATCACCTGTGTATCGCAATGGAGGCCTGCCGGCCGTCAAGCCACCGTCAGGAACAGCTTCCTCCGGGTCGAAGACGACGACGCATGAGTCACCGCCGGTGGTGCTGGCGCTACAGAATGCGCATCCGGTGGATTCAGAGGATCTTTCGACAGACAAAGCCTACCAAGTGGGTGTCGCCTCATACTATGGCAAGCAGTTTCATGTTCGAAACACTGCGAACGGCGAAACCTTCAACATGTACAAACTCACCGCCGCCCATCGTGTACTGCCGCTTGGGACCGTAGTCAAGGTCACGAACCTGGCCAATGGTCGGTGGGTGGTGGTCAAGGTGAATGATCGCGGGCCATTCATTGAAGGACGGATCCTCGACCTGTCCTTTGCTGCCGCCCTGGAGATCGAAATGGTGCAGCAGGGCACGGCAGAGATCATGATCGAAATCGTTGAGGCGGCAGACTAGGCGGCCTCATCCAAGGGCGATGTCGACGGCGGCGATCACCTGAGACAGGGAAAGTGACGCCAGATTGCCGTCCGGCGCCTGCAGTACGTATCCGGATGGACCAAGTGGCCGCCACAGATTGGGGTCTGTCGGCCCGAAGAGAGAGACCGTCGGACAACCAACAGCGGCGGCGACGTGTCCCGGGCCCGTGTCGTTGCCAATGTAGAGTTGCGCGGAGGCCAGGTAGTTAGCCAGCGCCCAGGGCGTGAGCGGCGCCCGCAGCACAGCGGGATCCGACAACGACGGGGGGAATTCGTCCCGACGGGCCTCCTCTGCGGGCCCCCACAGGATTTCTGTCCTGTGGCCCCTGCCCTGAAGGTATGCCAGCAGAGCCGCAAACTCCGCCGGTGGCCAGCACTTGCTGCGGCCGCCGCTACCTGGATGCAGCACAATCAGCTGCTCCCGTGGTAGCACCGAGGGCAACGGGATGCTCGGCGTCAGGCAAGATGGCGGGACACAGTCCTTTCGTAATGGGTCGAGCAGCCGTTCGACCATGTGTCGAGTCTGACCCGTCTCCGGCAGGGGATCACCGATGCGCAGATTGCCGCACAGGGACCGCAGGTTCCTGAGATAGATATCCGGCGCCTGCGTCCCCCGTGGAACCGAAGCCACGAGCAGTTGGCAATCGGCGAAGGACTCTCTGAGTGCAACGGAAGGCCCTGCAGGGGGGAACATCCG
>JAQCJA010000221.1 GCA_027593305.1 bacterium | reverse complement strand
CGGCCGCAGTTACGAATACCTGCTGCAACTGATCCTCGATCGTCGCAGCCGACGCTTCTACGATCAGGTAAGCAAGTGGATCGCTGAACAGATCTATCAGGGGTACTGGTTCGACCCGGCGACACAGGCCTGCCGTGACTTCGTCGCCCGCTTCAGCCAGATGGCGACGGGTACGGTGACGGTGTCCCTGTACAAGGGTAGCGTCATGTATGAGAGCATCACCGATGCGCCGCACTCGCTGTACAGCCAAGACACGGCCTCCATGGAAGACGTGGGCGAGTTCGACCACCGCGACTCGCAGGGCTTCCTTGGGGTCCTGGGTGTCAGCGCCCGGGCCCTGCACACGGCGGGCCAGATCCGCGACTGAGCTCCATCCCTCAGCACAGCCATCGGCGCAGCGCGCCCACGATCAGTCGTCGCGCGCTGCCCGGTACTGCTGCAGACCCGTGGCGGGATCCGCAGGAAAGCCATGGATGCCACGGGATCGGTCGAACTGATAGATCCGCTGCAGTGGCCGGGCGGCAAACGCAAAGGCACGCAGATCACCCGACTCACTGAGTGAGCCCTCCCCGGCGGGACCCGCCAGATACGCCGCCGCAGCGGCCCGCAAGCGGGCCCTCACCTCTGGCTGTCCGGCGGCCAGCTGGCGCAACTCCTGCGGGTCCGCCGCTACATCGAACAACAACTCGCGGCCGCCGTTGGCGATGAAGATGTACTTCCATCGGCCCTCGCGGACCATGACCTTGAACCTTGCCGTACCCGGTGCGCCAAACAGCCCAAACAGCTGCTCCCGTGGCGCCGTCGTGCCACGAAGGACTCCGAGAAGATCGGCCCCGTCCCGCAGGTCGGCCTCACCGGCGCAGCCCGTGGCGATGCCGTAGAGATCGATGAGACTGGCCAGTTCCTGACGCCGATCACCCGGCGTGATGCCCCCCGTCGGCCAGCTCAGCAGCAACGGCACGTGACAGGAGGCCTCGAAGAAGCTCTCCTTCTGCCAGGCACGGTGGTCGCCCAGATGGTCGCCGTGATCGGCGAAGAAGCAGATCACGGTATTGTCCGCGTCCGGGCGCGCCTCTACCGCATCGAGTACCCGTCCCAGGCAATCGTCGATATAGGTCAACTCACCGTAGTAGCGGGCCCGCAGCACACGCGCCTGGGCATCACTGATATCCTCGGCCCAGACGCCATGGTTCATCCATGGGATCTGTTCATCGGCGTGATCGACGTCGATGTCGCCACGAATGGGGCTGGGCATGCGATCCGGGTCGTAGAGCCGATTGAAGGGAATCGGTGGTGCCAGGGGTGGATGGGGACCGATGAAGGAGAGGAACCCGAAGAACGGGCGATCATCGTCGACATGGATCTGCTCGGCCGCCCGATCCGCCGCCCAGGACTCGACGGTCAGCGCCGCCGGTAACGGGCTCATCTGCGGCATGTAGTACATCTCAGAGCGTTCGCCGTGCAGCCCTTCGACAAAGTCGAAATCCGGATGCTCTCTGGCGATGAAGGCGGCGTAGTCATCCGTCGCCCGGCGTTCCGGCGTGCCGAAAAGCTCCTCGGAATGCAGGTGCACATCGTAGCCGAGATCCTCGTTCCACGGATAACTGTGAAACTTGCCGATACCAAACGTGCGGTAGCCCAACTGACGCATGCGCGTGCCCAGATGCGGCCCACAACGCTCGACCATACCCTCGGGCTGGCCCGCTGCAGCCGGTTCGATACCATTGCTGAAGACCCGCGTTGTCAGCGCCGAGCGGCCCGTGCGCACGGCATAGCGCGCGGCGACGCACACCGGCGTCGGCGTGTAGGCCTGAGTAAAGGCGGCCCCGCGGGCGACGAGGCGATCGAAGTTGGGCGTGTACACATGCGGATTGCCGAGGGCGGCGATCGTATCGCCCCGCTGTTGATCGGTCATGACAAACAACACGTTGGGTTGTTGTGGCATCTGCAGCTCCCCTATATGCGGAACATGGCTGCGACCTGGGCCATGGCAGGTTCCAGTTCGCGGCGATCGTCGGCATCGATTGCGGGCCCCGGCGCGCGCCGGGCCGTACAATCGATGATACCGCGAGACTTCATCACTTCCTTGTAGACCGCGATCCCGTAGAGGCGCTCGAAGATCATCAACGGCAGCATCCTGTGGAAGACGACACGGGCGGCATCGATCTCCCCCGCTTCCAGTTGCTTCCAGATGTCGACGAGGACGTCCGTCGTGTGTGCTCCGGGCATGTTGCCTGCAGCACCGCGATGAAACTCGTCGATCAGGTAGATACCGCCCTGCCCGCCGAATATGCCACGGCAGGCGTCGCCCACGGCAGCAAGCGTCGCCGAGATCATGCGCGGCTCCGGTGGCACCTCCTCCTTGATGTACTCGATGCTGGGCACCTGGCGGCACAGCTCGGCCAGAGCGGCCGCCTTCATCGGTGTGCCCAGCGGGGCTGCATAGTTCTGCAGGATGAGCGGCAGTTGCACGGAACTGGCGAGCTGGCGGAAATACTGCGCACAACCGGCCTCGTCCGGTTTCAGGATCGGTGGCGGCATGGCCATGATGCCATCGGCCCCCACCTGTTCGGCGTAGCGTGCCAGTTCTGCAGCAGCCCTGGCGTGACCGTGGGTGACAGCAGCAATCACGGGAATCCGCCCTGCCGTCTGCTCAACGACGATGCGAATCCATCGACGCCGCTCGTCATCAGACAACGTCGGCCACTCCGATGCATTGGCGGGACCCACAACACCGGCAGCGCCGGCGTCAACGCAGAAATCGACCTGACGCAGCAGGCCCACCTCGTCCAGCTCCAGCGTGTGTGTGAAGGGCGTGATGAGGATCGAGAAGATCCCCCGCCAGGGCGCGGTCATGTTGCCATCCTTTCCGTCATACATCGGCTGTCGTGGCGCCGACGCGGCACACAGGGGTGGATACGGGCGATGATCTCGTACTGGATGGTTGCCGCCCAATCGGCAAACTGGTCGGCACGGATGCAGGCCCGCCCATCGACACCCAGCAGCGTGGCAACTTCCCCCGCCTGCACGGGCGCGCCCGTCGCGTGCTCGATTTCGGTGACATCCACCATCAGCAGATTCATACACACGCGACCGCGCACCGGCGCCGACATGCCACGCAGCAGTACGTGGCCCGCATTCGAACGGGTTCGGGGAAAACCCTCATGATAGCCCACGGGCAGGATCGCCAGCCGCCGTACCTGCAGACCTCGCGCGTGCCACGTGCGGCCGTAGCCGACCGATCCCCCGGGTTCCATGTCCTTTACCTGCGCAACTCGGGCCCGCCACGCCAGCGCCGGCTGCAGCCTCAAGTCGGGCATCGAGGTCTTGGCCAGGTGCTCGATCGCATCGGAGGGCCACATGCCATACGCGGCAATGCCGACACGCACCAGATCGGCACGGCTCTCCGGCAGCACGATCGTCGCTGCCGAGCTTGCAGCGTGGCACAGGTCGATATGGATGCCGGCAGCCCGCAAGAAGTCTCGGGCACGGTCGAGACCCGCCAGCTGGTGCCGGGCAAAGGCGTGATCCTCACCATCTTCAACGTCGGCAAAGTGCGTACAGACACCCTCCAGCTCCACACCCTCTGTTGCCAATATGAAGCGTGCCATGTCGACGACTGCATCGATGGCAACGCCCTGCCGGTGCGTGCCCGTCTCGACCTTCAGATGCACTCGAACCGGCGAGCCAGCGCGGTGGCCCGCATCCCCGAGAGCCCGGATGACGTCCCTGTCGAAAACGACAACCCGGGCTTCGGCAGCAACCACACCTGCGGCCTGTTCCGCGTGGGTTGGCCCACAGACGAGGATCGGCACCTGAATCCCTGCATCCCGCAAATGGTCTGCTTCGGCGGGTGTGTGCACGATGAGCCAGTCGGCGCCGGCGGCAGCGAATGTTGTCGCTGAATCCGACAGGCCGTGGCCGTAGGCGTCACTCTTGACGACAATTCCGAGTCGCGTCGGCGGCGCCAGTGCGCGCCGCAGGCTCTGCACATTCGCACGCAAAGCACCATCGTTGATGTCACACCACGTCCACAGGCTTGCCGTCACGTCAGGCGACCTCGGCAACCCAGACCTGTTCACCGCAGCCGCCATAGGGGCTGCCGGCGAAATCACCTGCCAGCGACAACACACGAAAGCCGGCAAGCTCGAGCAGGTGTTCCATCTCATAACGGTAGGTGTAACGCAGCAACAGCTCCCCCTGTTCCACGTTCACGACGTGGCCACCATCGAGGATTTCGTAGTAGAAGAGCTGCTGCAGGATCTGTGCCTGCAGAGCGTAGCCGCGTCGATAGCGGACCCGCACGGTGCGCGTGGAACCCGGCTCGGCAAACTCCATGTCCACCGGCAGTTCGCTGACCTGGTCCGAAGGCTCAGGGTCGCTGAGAACCCGCACCATATCCGCCGTCGGATCAAACTGATTCAGCACCAACCGGCCACTGGCGGCAAGACGCTGATGAAACCCGCGCAGGGCGGCCAGCTGGTCCTGCGTCGTCAGCAGATGCTGGAAGGTGCGATAGGGCAGGCAGATCAGCGCAAAGGGACCGCTTGCCGCCGTCGGCAGAGCGCGCATGTCGCCCTCGACGATGGTGACCCGGCGCTGCACTTCTTCGGGAAGCCGGAGGCTGTGCTGGCGAGCCTGGGCGACCATCTCCGGCGCCAGTTCGAGCCCCGTAATGTCGATGCCGGCGGCGGCAACGGGAAACAGAATACGTCCCGTGCCGCAGCCGGCTTCGAGAACCGGACCACCACCGGCGATGGCGTGGTCGCGGTAGAACTCCACCTCACCATCCAGGCCGGTGAAATAGCTATCGTAGAAGCGTGCCTGCGCACCGGTATAGGCGGCGGCAGGATCGTAATCTTCGATCAGAACAGGCCCTGCACGACGGCACGCTCTTCCTGCAGTTCCTTCTCCGTCGCGGCGATCCTGGCGCGGGCGAATTCACTCAGTTCGAGGCCCTTGACGATGCTGACATTGCCCTTGCCGTCGGACCGGACGGGATAGCCGAAAATCAGATCCTCGTCGATGCCGTAACTGCCGTCACCGGCAACCGCCGCCGAGAACCAGTGGCCCTGGGGCGTAGCCGAATCGACACTCATGACATGATCCAGCGCGGCATTGGCCGCCGATGCCGCTGACGACAGGCCGCGGGCGGCGATGACGGCAGCGCCGCGCTGCTGGATGAGTTGGATGAATTCGCCCTGCAACCAGCCCACGTGGCCGATGACATCGGTGCACGGGCGTCCCTTGATCTTGGCATTCTCGGCATCGGGATACTGCGTCGCCGAATGATTGCCCCAGATCGTCATATTCGTGACATCGGCGACGTCGGTGCCCGCCTTGGCCGCCAGCTGCGCCATGGCGCGATTCTGATCGAGGCGGGTCATGGCATGGAAGCGTTCGCGCGGAATGCCACCCTTCACGCCGTGCTTCATGGCGATCAGGCTGTTGGTGTTGGCCGGGTTGCCGACGACCAGGACCTGGACGTTCGCTGCGGCCTTGGACAGGGCCTTGCCCTGCCCGACAAAGATCGGCCCGTTCTCCTTGATCAGATCGCCACGCTCCATACCCTTGCCGCGCGGCTTGGAGCCCACCAGGAGCCCCCAGTTGATGCCGTCGAAGGCTTCTTCGGCGTTGTCCGTGACACGGATGTCACCCAGCAGCGGGAAGGCACAGTCCTGCAACTCCATGACCACCCCCTCGAGGGCGGGCAGAGCGGGTGTGATCTCGAGCAGGCTCAGCGACACACGCGTGTCGGGGCCGAAGACCGACCCCGAGGCGAGCCGCGGAAGCAGAGCGTAACCGATCTGGCCGGCGGCGCCGGTCACGGCAACACGTACAGTGCGAGGCATCTGGGATACTCCTTGTTATCTGTGAGGAAACTCAACAAGTGGAGAATCTGCCGCATCCCGCGGTTCATGACAAGCTGAGCGCCCGCCTGCCTCGACCTTCCCGCTAGGCCAGCGATGCTCTATACTTGCCCCTCAGTTGACCCTCGATTTTCAGCGACCTGCGTTTTCTTCGCGAAAGGAAGAATCTCTCCATGGCAGTATGCGACCTGCTCCTGCGCGGCGGCCACGTAATCGACCCGAAGAACAGTGTGGATGGCATTGCCGACGTCGCCATCAGTGACAGCACCATTCAGGCCGTCGGTGCCAATCTCAATGTGGAAGCCAAACGCAGCGCCGATGTCTCCGGGCTCTACGTGACGCCGGGCCTTATCGACATCCACGTTCATGTATACGGGGGCTACAACGGCTGGCTGTTCCCCGACCAGCACTCCCTGCCCAATGGTGTGACGACGGTCGTCGACACCGGGGGGCCGGGTTGGAAGGACATCGACGACTGCATCGAAACCATCGTCAAACCATCCATGACGCGCGTCTATATCCTGGTCAACATCGTCGGCGCCGGCATGATCGGCAGCCCGGAGCAGGATGTGACGGAGATGATCCCGGAGAAGTGTGCCGAGGCGATCCGCCGCTATCCCGACCACTGCATCGGCGCCAAGGCGGCGCACTTCGGTGGCCCGGGCTGGGAGAGTGCCGGCGGTGCCCTGGAGGCGGCACGCCTGTCCGACACCATCGCCATGATCGACTTCGCGCCGAAGCCGACGCGCTCCTACAAGCAGCTGCTGGAACGTATGGAACCCGGGGACATGCACACCCACCTCTACGCCTCCCACATTCCCCTGCTCGATGACAGCAAAAAGGTCAACGACTACGTCTGGCAGGCGCGGGAGCGTGGCGTATTGTTCGATACCGGACACGGCGGCGGCAGCTTCTGGTTCCGTATTGCCGTGCCCGCCATGGAGCAGGGCTTTCCACCGGACACGATCAGCACCGATCTGCACAAGTCCAGTCGCCTGGCGCCGAATGCGGTGATGCCGGCGACGATGTCCAAGTTCCTGGCCATGGGCATGAGTCTGCAGGAAGTCATCTACCGGTCGACGCAGCGCCCCGCCGAAGTCATCCGCCATCCAGAGCTCGGCCACCTGACACCAGGCGCTGTGGCGGACGTGGCCGTACTGGACATGCGCCAGGGCAACTTTGGCTTCGTCGACTCCGGCAAGGCGCGTCTGCCAGGGCGCCATCGCCTGGAATGTGAGATGACAGTGCGGGCCGGGCGAATCGTCTGGGACCTGAATGGTCGCAGTCGCCAGGACTGGACCAGCGCCGGGAACTACACACAACTGGATGCTTGAGCTGCCCGTGCCTTGACAGACTGTCAGATGGCCGTAGGTTTTTCCGGCTGAGTTTGCTGGTCATGTGGGGAGATACTCAAGCGGTCAACGAGGGCAGACTGTAAATCTGCTGGCTTCGCCTTCGCAGGTTCGAATCCTGCTCTCCCCACCATATTGCAGGACAATGGGTTGCGAGACTTTCATGCTCTCGAAACCCGTTGCTGTTTTGGCCATTTTGCCCCA
>JAQCJA010000220.1 GCA_027593305.1 bacterium | reverse complement strand
GATGGTGGAGCAGGCCCGCCACGATCTCGTCATCGCCGCCTTTGTCGATGATCAGTTCAATGACAGCCAGATCGACGTGAGCCAAAGTGACGTGGAGCAGTACTATCACCTGCATGCCAATGATTTCCGCCGGGCGGACGCCGAGATCCGCGCGCAGCATATCCTGCTCGGCTCGCGACGAAATGCCACGGCTTTGCGCAGCGAACTGCAGCGGGGCGGCGTCTTTGAGGAGAAGGTCCGCGAATTGTCCATTGACCGGGAGACCAACACCATAGGAGGAGACCTGGGCTATTTCACTGCTGAGGAACACGCCGAGATCTGGGAAGCCTGTGACGGCACCAGCGCCGGACAGTTGTGTAGAAACGTGTCTGTTGATGGTGGGTATCACATCGTCAGGCTCACCGACCGCCGGGAGGCCGGCTCCGTCCGTGATCTCGCCGAACCGGCGGTGCGCGAGAAAATTCTGGAAGCGCTGGTGCGCGAAAAGCACCGGCAACGCATAGACGAACTGGTCACGAGCCTGCGTGCGAAACACGCGTGGTCCGTCGACGAAACCCGACTGGCCACACAATGATGAAATGCTGTCGCTTTGCGCCGTTGCTTGCCCTCGTCGGCCTGCTGGCCACCCGCCTCGATGCCGAGCCGGAACTGCTCGATCGGATCGCCGCCGTGATCGATGACGAGGTCGTGCTCTGGTCCGAGCTCAACCTGCGCACCCAGCTGGACCTGCAGGAACAGGGACGCAATCCCATGTTCCTGGCCGAGGAAGTGCTGGTCCGGGAACGGCAGCGCGTGATCACGGAAATGATCGATGAACTCGTCGTCGTCAAGAAGGCGGAGAAGGACAGCGTCGAAGTCGACTCCGGGATTTTGCAGGAACACCTCGACGCCGAGTTCGGTCGGATCAAGGCCAACATCGGTGAGAGTGAACTGACACTCATGCTCGAGCGTTCGGGGATGACGGAACGTCAATTGAAGCAGCGGTACCGGAAGCAGATCCGGCATCGGCTGCTGTACGAGCAGATGGTCAATGATCTGGCCTATCGACAGTTCATCACGCGCCGGGACGTCGAGGCCTTCCGCGACAGCTTCGCCATGTCCCTGCCGCCAAAGCTGTCGATCAGCCAGATCAACGTGAAGGTGACACCTGAGGCTGGCGTGATCGAAGGCGCTCAGGCGCAGATTGCCATGATTCAGCTGCAACTGGAGGGAGGGCAGGATTTCGCCAGTGTCGCCCGGCAGTTCTCCGAGGATCCGGGCACGTCGGCGGAGGGTGGGAACCTCGGGTGCTTCGCGCCCGGGACCCTCATGCCCGAATTCGAGCGCGCCGCCTTCAACCTGAAACCGGGTGAGGTCAGCGAACCGGTACTGACATCCTTCGGCTTCCATCTGATCCTGTTGAATGAGAAGCGCGAGACCGAGATGTGTGCCAGCCATATCCTGGTGCGGGCCCGCACAGCCGAAGCCGACCATGAGCGGGCCCGCGCGCTGCTGGAGGATCTGCGTCGTAGAGCGGTTGCCGGAGAAGACTTTGCGCAACTGGCCCGCGACTATTCGCAGGATCCGGGAACGGCACGTCAGGGTGGACTCTGGCAGATCATCGAACGCGAGGCGGTGCCGCCGTTTCTGGCACCTTACGTCGCCGATCTCGGGCTGGGAAGCATCAGCCAGCCCTTCTTTCTGGAGGACGGCGGCCATATTCTCAAGGTGAACGACGATTTCGCCACGCTCGAGTCACTGGTGCGTGAGGAGCGCGTGGGGGCACGCATGGCGGCCATGATCGCCGACTACCGCAGCGCCATTCACGTGGAGGAACGGCTCGACAGGAAGTGGTTGTGGGATCCTGAGTCGGTTGAACAGACCAGCAGCCCGCAACGACCGGCCATGGGTCGGCCCTGAAGCCATGTCGCGGCTCGACGCATTCCTCAGAAACACCGGCCTGTTCAAGGCCCGCACCCAGGCGCGGCGTGCCTGTGATGAGGGTCGGGTCCTGTTCAACGGTGTGGCTGCTCGGGGTTCCCACCCGGTGCATGTAGGTGCACGGTTGTCGGTCGAGACCGGAGACCACCGCATAGAAACTGAAATTCTTGAGGTGCCAGAACGCCCGGTGGCCCGCAACCAACGAGACCGCTACCTGGCAGAGCGCGGTCGCGAAGCACTGCCTCAAGTCGTGCTGTCCTTCGATGACGAACCGTAAGACCATGACCGAAGCCGAACCCGAGGCCGACCCCGAAGCCGACCCTGTCAGGGCCGAACCCTATGCGGGGCTGGCGCCGATATATGACTACGTCATGCGCCACGTGGACTATGCCCACTGGGCCCGGTTCGTGCAGTCCCTGTTGCGGCGACACCATGCGGACACCGGACATCTGCTGGAGCTTGCCTGTGGCACCGGCAATGTCGCCTGCGCTCTGGGCAACCTGGGTTACTGTGTGACCGGATTCGACATCTCACAGGAGATGGTGGAAGAGGCGCGAAAAAAGACCCCTGCGCCGCCGGGGGCGCTGCAGTTTGACGTGCGCGATCTGCGCGATCTGCGGGGCATCGGCGCCTTTGACGGGGCCATCTGTCTCTATGACAGCTTCAACTATCTGCTGACCCTGAGCGATTTTGACCGGGCGCTGGGTCAGGTTTACGACGTGCTAACGCCGGGCGCTGTCTTTATCTTCGATGTCTGCACCGAGCAGAATTCGGTGCGCCATTTTGGCGATGTACGCGACACCGAGCAGGGCCCGGGTTTCCTCTACACCCGACACAGTTATTACGACGCCGACGAGCGTCTGCAGTTCAACAAATTCGATATCCGGCTTGAGGATGGCTCGCGCCGGCAGGAGAGTCACGTGCAGCGCATCTACCCTCACGAAGATCTGCTGGCCCACATCGACGCCAGCCCTTTTGACCTGCTTGAAGCCCTCGATGGATTCTCGTTGCGTCCCGGATCGGAACGTTCCGACCGCATCCACTTTGTACTGCGCCGACAGGCCTGAAAGACGCATGTCTCTTACTTCGCCAGACCTCTCCAGCGCCGACCTTGAGGCGGCTGCCACTTTCCTGCGCGCCCATTCCGAGGTCCTCATCACCTCCCACGTCAATACCGATGGGGATGGCATCGCCGGGGGGCTGGCGATGGTCGGCCTGCTGCGCCAGTTCGGTGTTCGCGGGCGCGTGTTGCTGCAGGATGTCCCCGCCGACGGCTACGCCTATCTCGAGGGCTGGGATGACATCGATGCCGTGACGGAAACAACGGTGGGGCAACGCGGCAATGCCATCGTTCTTGACTGTCCCAACTACACCCGCATCGGCAATGTCCTTGAGTTGCTGACGGCAGACGCCGTCGTGCTCAACGTCGACCACCACCATGACAACGAGCGCTTCGGTGCCATCAACCTGGTCTCGGCTGGGGTCTGTTCGACCTGCGAGATGATCTATCACCTGGCCCTGTTCATGGGTCTGGAAATCGGTCCGACCATTGCTGAGCAACTCTACACAGGCATTCTCTTCGATACGGGTGGATTCCGCTACTCTCTGACGACACCCACATCCCTGGAGGTCGGCGCCGATCTGGTCCGACGTGGCGCCCGCCTGGACCTTATTGCCGACCGGCTGTACAACAACTCCACCTACGCCGAGGTGAAACTTATCGGTCGAGCCATCGATTCGATGTTGCTGCACCATGAGGGCCGCGTCGCCACGATGTCACTGACACACGAACAGATGCAGCAGGGCGATTCGGAAGCGGCCGTCAACTATGGCTTGCGCATCAAGGGTGTCGAGGTGACAGCGTTGTTCAAGGAAGAGTCGGCCGGCCACTACCGGATCAGCATGCGCTCGCGTGCAGACGTCGATGTCAGCGCCGTTGCCGGCATGTTCGGCGGCGGTGGCCACTCCCGCGCCGCCGGGGCCCGCCAGGATGGCAGCCTCGAAGAGGTCCGCAATCGGATTGTCGCCGCCCTCGAGCAGGTGCTGCCATGAGTGCCACCCGGCAACATCTCGTCAGTTTGCGAAGCTGGAGTGGGGACGACATCCACCAGGTTGTCGAAGGCGGAATCCGCCTGAAGGCCGAGCCGCGTGCCTTTGCCACCAGCCTGGCCGGACAATCGCTGGGCATGCTGTTCCAGAAAACATCAACGCGGACTCGCTGCTCAAGCGAAGTGGGCATGTTCCAGCTGGGTGGCCAGGCCGTATTTCTCGACTGGCGCTCGACCAACTTCGGCCTGGCAGACCTGGCGGATGAGGCCCGTGTCCTGTCACGCTATTTCGACTTCATCCTCGTGCGCTTTCGCCGTCATGCCGACGTCGTCACCGTCGCCGAAGCTGCGGGAGTGCCGGTCATGAACGGCTGTTGTGATCGGTACCACCCGCTGCAGGCGTTGTGTGACCTGCAGACGATTCAGGAGCGGCTGGGGCGGCTTGAAGGTGTCCACCTGGTGTATTTGGGGGTGCACAACAATGTGACCAATTCGCTGATCACCGCCGGGCTGCGTACGGGCATGCACATCACCGTGGCCGCTCCGGAGATCAACGCTGCCGCGGCCAATGCGGAGTTGCTTGCCGAGGCGCGTGCCTCCGGCCGTTATCAGGAGACCCGTGACGTGCGTGCCGCCGTCGCCCAGGCCGACGTCGTCTACACCGACACGTGGCTCGATATGCAATTCTTTGACGATCCGGAGTACGCCGAAGAGAAAACGCGGCGCATCGAGTTGCTGCAGCCCTACCAGCTCAATCAGACGCTGCTGAGTGGTTCCCGGGCCATCATCATGCACTGCCTGCCGGCGCATCGCGGCTATGAAATCGAGGGCGCACTGGTCGATGACCCCCGGTCTGTGATCTTCGACCAGGCCGAGAATCGTCTGCACAGCCAGAAGGCGACCCTGTTGAAACTGGCGGGTTTGCTGCCATGAGCCGTTGGGTGGCTGTGCTCTGCCTGCTGGCACTGTCGCTGTCGCCTCTTCGGGCTCAGAGGGTGTCGCCTGGTGCGACACCGGCGGCGGCTGATTCCGATTCCGTCGTCGTCATCGAGCGCCCGCTGACAAAGTATGGGATCCTGCGCACCCACCTGCTGGCCGGCGCCACGCAAGTTGCCGTCAGCCACGCTCGCTACATCGCCAACTTCGGCTCGCGCGATGGCGTCAAACCGGGGGCGATCTTTGAGGCCTACAAGGCCGATACCTACGTAGGCTTGTTGCGCGTCGAACAGGTGTACCGCGACACGGCATCGCTGCGGCTGGTCAACCTCGACCTCAAACTGGATCCGGAGTCCGTAGAGCCGATTCAGGCGGGCTACCTGCTGTTCCCGTACCACGTTCTGCTGGAGACGGTCAATTTCGGCTCCGGCAAGCCTGACTTCTCCGAGAACATGCACGAACGCCTGCGTTATGCCGCCCGTTTCATTCTCAACTTTCCTGATTTTCCCGTCATCGTAGAGGGACACACCGACAATCTGGGGGACAAGGCCCGCAACGTGACGCTGTCGCGGGAGCGCGCCGAACAGGTCCGGCAGTACCTGCACGACATACAACAGATTCCGCGTTCGCAGATGTACGCCGTGGGCAACGCCGAGGCGCGCCCGATCGCCAGTAACAACAGCGAGGCGGGACGTCTCGAGAACCGCCGTGTCGATATTGTGATGGTCCACGCTCTTCCAGCCGAAGCGGTGGAAGGGTTGTCCGGGACAGAGCCGGGAATAATTCGCAGTGATCAGCCCATCTTGCCGGCGATCCCGGCGCTTGGATAGTGGCCGCTGCGGCCGCCGCTCTTTTCGTGCAGGCGCACCTGGCCGATGATCATGCCTCGATCCACTGCCTTGCACATATCGTAGATCGTCAGCAGCGCCACGGTTGCCGCCGTGAAGGCTTCCATTTCGACCCCGGTACGGTCGGCGACACGCGCCTGCGTCTGCACTTCGATATGGTCGGTGTGGACAGTGAAGTCGATGTCGACGGCCGTCAGGTTCAGCTGGTGACACAGCGGGATCAGTTCCGCCGTGCGTTTGGCTGCCTGGATGCCAGCAATGCGCGCCGTTTCCAGCACGTTGCCTTTGGCCACCTGATTGTCAACAATGAGACGCACGGTCTGCGCAGCCATTCGAATCTCGCCGCGGACCGTTGCCAGGCGCTGTGTTGCATCTTTTCCGGAGACGTCCACCATGTGCACGTGACCGGTGTCATCGAGATGGGTCAGTCTGTCTGCCATCGTTCCTGTCGTCAAGAAGGGATGTGTCCATAGGCCTGCAGGTAACTGGAAAGAAAGTAATCGTTGCTAGAATCCCAGGCACCCTCGCCTGGCTCACCCCAGCTGGAGCAAGTCACCAATGAACATGTTTTCTCTGCAAGGAAAGATCGCCGTTGTCACGGGCGCAGGACGTGGCATTGGGCGCGGCGTCGCCGAGGGTCTGGCGGTGCAGGGCGCAACCGTGGTCTGCACATCACGGACAAAAACGGAACTGGAAGAAGCCGTCGCCACGATTGAGGCGGCAGGGGGCCATGCCATGGCGCTGACCATGGATATGGCCGACATGGCCTCCCTCGAGGCCGGCGTGCAGCAGGTTGTGGCTGCGTTTGGCCGAATCGACATCCTGTTCAACAATGCCGGCATGAATGTTCGCCAGCCCATCGACGAGGTCACGGAAGAGGACTATGACCGCATCATGGGGGTGAACCTCAAGGGCCTCTATTTCCTCAGCCAGAAAGTCGCCCGTGACATGCGTCCGCGGCGTCAGGGCAAGATCATCAACGTCGGTTCGCTGACGACGGGGCGGGCCCTGGCCAAGGTATCCGTGTACACCGCCACCAAGGGCGCAGTGGGTCAACTGACGAAGGCGCAGGCGCTGGAATTTGGCGCCGACAACATCCAGGTCAACGCCATCTGCCCGGGTTTCGTCGTCACGTCGCTGACAGAAAAAATGTGGGCCGACAAGACGATGCGGGCCTGGGGGGAAAGCCGCGTGGCCCTCGGTCGCCTCGGAACCCCGCAGGATATGGTGGGCACCGTGGCTTTCCTGGCTTCCGCCGCGTCCGACTACGTGACGGGCCAGTGTATCTATATCGACGGCGGTTTTATGGCCGGAGACAACTGGCCCCTGCCTGCGGCGGCAGCCAAGTGATGTCAGCGGCAGCAGCCGGTTAACGCCGGCGGCGGGTGCTGGGTGCTGGGTGCCGGGGCGTCAGTGGCCGTGCCCGCCGCCGGCGGCGTGCAGGATGGGCGACACATAGGCAATACCCAGCCCCAGACCGCGCAACACGAACAGCGCTCCCAGAGCAAACATGCCCGCCGGCAGCGCACGCCGGGCAAAAGCCTGTAACGATGGCCGCAACAGCAGACGCCCGAAGACTGATGTCGCCAGCATGAGAGGCACGGTGCCGGCACCGAAGAGCGCCATGTATGCCATGCCCGCGACGGGACTGCCCGTTGTCAGGGATCCGGCAAGCGCGAG
>JAQCJA010000219.1 GCA_027593305.1 bacterium | reverse complement strand
ATACAGGTTTATCCGTCTTCTGGTAAGGAGGCCCGCCCAACGAGAGAAGGCCTGAAGTCGGTGAAACGGGTCGGTTGAACGGGGAAAAAATGGGGGACTTCCGCGATCTCCCCTTACTCCCGGAAGCCCCCGCTACTGCGGGCATCACCACGTGGCAGGACACAAGATATGGGGTTTTTTTTGAATGTCAACCATCATGTTGCGCTTTTTCGCTTTTTTGTTGTAGTTGTTCTTGGCGCGGCCGCAGTAGCCCCGCTCATCGCGTTGTGTCAAAGACCGTCATGCAGGATCTTACAGGATCGTGACCAATGGACCGATTGTGCGCTCTGCAGAACAGCGACAAGGCTCTGTTTTGTTGAAAGATAGCGACGACCTGTCTCGTGCGCTCGCCGTGGGGATCGACGGCGATGTCCGCCTCGATTCGCTGACACGTCGACTCTATGCAACCGACGCCAGCATCTACGAAATTGAGCCGGTAGGAGTTGTCCTGCCCCGTTCAACAAAGGACGTCGTACACGCCGTACGGGTTGCAGCAGAGCGCGGACTGTCGCTGTTGCCCAGAGGCGGGGCGACGAGCCTGGCGGGCCAGACCGTGGGGCAGAGTCTCCATCTCGATTTTTCGCGATACATGAATCGGATCCTGGAGATCGATGTGCAGGGGCGCACGGCGAGAATTGAGCCAGGCGTCATTCTCGATGAACTGAATGCCGTCCTGGCACCCTCCGGGTTGATGTTCGGCCCCGACGTATCGACAAGTAGTCGTGCCAATCTGGGTGGCATGATCGGCAACAATTCCTGTGGCGCCCATTCCATCATCCATGGAAAGACGATTGATCACGTCACGGGACTGACGGTTGTTCTTGCGGACGGCACCGTGACCACGCTGGGCCCCGTGGACAGTGCAGAGGATCTCGCCCGGCGATGCGAGCGCCCCGGCATCGAAGGAGCCGCCTATCGAGAAGTGTGTGCCGTTCTCGACTCGCACGCAGATGACATCGACGCCAGATTCCCCAAGGTCATGCGTCGAGTCTCCGGGTACAATCTGGATGCCCTACGGGGGGGTGCGCCGTTTGACCTGAGTCGCCTGGTCGTCGGTTCCGAGGGCACCCTGTGCACCATCGTTGAGGCGCAGATCCGTCTCGTTGAGCGGCCCAAACACACAGTCGTCATGGCCTGCCACTTCCATGATCTCATCGAAGCGATGCAGGCCAATCTGCTTGCCATCGATTCATCGCCGGCTGCTGTGGAATTGATGGACCGTGTCCTGATGGACCAGACACGCGGTCAACTGGACTACGAGCCGCGCCGACGATTTCTGCAAGGGGATCCGGATGCCCTGCTCTGTGTGGAGTACTACGGTGACAATGAAGCCGAGTTGCGTCACAAGTGTGACGATCTCGAGTCTCGCCTGCGGAGCGCCGATCTCGGCTACGCGTTTGTGCGGGCCCATAACGCTGCTGAACAGAGGGATATCTGGGACCTGCGCAAGGCAGGACTCGGGTTGCTGATGGGTATGAAAGGTGACGCCAAACCGACGAGCGGCGTTGAGGATACATGTGTTCCCGTCGAGCATCTGCCCGAGTATGTCGCCAAGGTTCGACAGCTCATGCGCGAGCATGGGGTCCAGGTGGCCACTTTCTACGGCCACGCCAGTGTCGGTGTACTGCACATCCGCCCGGTCCTGGACCTGAAGACGAAAGAGGGGATCGCCACACTCCGAGCCCTCGAGGAACGCATGAGCGACTGGGTTCTCGAATATGGCGGCTCCATGTCTGCCGAGCATGGCGACGGACTGGCTCGAAGTGAGTGGATTCTGAAGATGTTTGGTCCGGCTGTGGTGCAAGCCTTCACGCGAGTCAAGCACGCTTTCGATCCTGCGGGGATCATGAATCCTGGCAAGATCGTCGATGCACCCCCCATGGATCAGAACCTTCGCTATGGCGAGGGCTACCCCGTAGCCGACGTGCCCACCTTCTTCCGTTACGATGAGGCAGGCGGTTTCCAGCAGGCCGTTGAGATGTGTTCAGGTGTCGGGCAGTGTCGCAAGAAACTGGTCGGCACGATGTGTCCTTCATACATGGCAACCCTTGAAGAACAGCACAGCACACGCGGGCGGGCCAACGCCCTGCGTGCCGCGCTCAACGGGGACCTGCCTGGGGATGGCCTCGACAGCGAGGAACTGTTTGCCGCGATGGACCTGTGTCTGGAGTGCAAGGCCTGCAAGGCCGAATGTCCCTCGAGTGTCGATATGGCGAAACTCAAGTACGAGTTTCTGGCCCAGTACTACGGCAAGCGGGGGTTTCCGCTGCGCTCGCACCTGTTTGCTCGCATCGACATGCTGAATCGCTGGATGTCACCCCTGGCGTCGCTGTTCAATGTCGTCATGCGCAGCGCACCGAACCGGTGGTTGCTGCAACGACTCTTTGGTATCGACAGCAGGCGCCGCATGCCCGCTCTGAGCAGAGAACGATTCTCGGTCTGGTTCCACCGGCGTCCCGCAACGACGGCAACCACAACTCGCGGCACGGTTGTGTTCTACAACGACACGTTCACTGAATACAATGAGCCCGAAATCGGTCGCGCCGCCGTCGAACTCCTGGAAGCGGCCGGCTTCAAAGTCGTACTCCCTGAGCGGAAAAAATGTTGCGGCCGTCCTATGATATCCAAGGGATTTCTCAAGGAGGCTCGACAGCGAGCCGCAGAAAACATTGCGGACATGATGCCTTTCGTCGACCGGGGCTGGTCGATTGTCGGCGTCGAGCCGAGCTGTTTGCTCACCTTCCGTGACGACTATCTGGATCTGGCACCGGACGCGCAGGCGGCTCGTCGCGTGGCGGATCATGTCTTCATGCTCGATGAGTTCCTCGCCGGCCTCATTGACAGCGACGGGGGTCTTGGGATCGAGTTTGTCCATCGACAGAAGCGCATCCTGTTCCATGGCCACTGCCAGCAGAAGGCACTCATCGGGACCGGTGATACACTACGACTCATGCGCCAACCCGTTGGCTACGAAGTAACGGAGATCCCGTCGGGTTGCTGCGGTATGGCCGGCAGTTTCGGCTACGAAGAAGAGCACTACGATGTTTCCATGCAGGTAGGCAAGCCGCGGCTTTTCGATGTGATCACCGCTGCCGGAGACGGTGTCGAAGTGGCCGCTGCCGGTACTTCCTGCCGACATCAGATTGCTGATGGCACAGGCCACTCGGTCCGCCACTGGGCCAACGTCCTGGCAGATGCACTACCATCAGCCCTCGATGCAAACGAGAGCTAGGCACCAAACCCACAACAGGAGGCTAGGAATCCCGTGGCATTCAACGTCAAGGAGCGCGGCCGCGTTACGTATTACTATGGCGGCGACGCACCAACGCTTTCCGCTCTGGTTACAGAGAAACTCGATGGCGGTGACTTGAAGATATACTTCGCAGGAATCACCGGGGGACACTCCGCCAAGGGTGTACTCAACCGTGATGAACTGGTAACAATGACCCCGAAAATCGAAGTCGAGCTGGTGTTTCGCTGCTGGGAAAAGTGGCTCCAGGAGGCGGGGATCGTCGACGCCATCGGCAAGATCGATTTCATCGAGGTCCACGCCTTCGCCTCACAGCCGAAGGGGCCCGATCCACGCATGGATCCAGAGGGGTTCATCGCTGAGCAGAAGCGTCTCTACACGGAGTACTCGGCTGCCTACAGTGGATTCTTCCGTGACCATATGGGTCACACTGGCGTGCCCTCGCGATTCACGGTGCACGTCGTTGACTTTCCTGATAAGGCGGCGTCCTACGAATTCTACAGTGTCGGTATCTACCAGCCCGCTTTGCACAAATAGCAGCATCGCCATTGCTTGGGAAATTGCTGTATAAAGAAATTGCTCTAGAAAAGGGGGGCGTCACTCGACAGAATGACGCCCCCCTTTTTCTTGCGGAGTTGCAGGTGTTTCAGTTGCGTTTGCCCTTGGCCCGCAGACGGCCACACAACACGTGAATCAGACCACGAAGCACCGTCGGATGGGCGGACATCAGTTCGTACAGAGCATCCCGGTCCAGCCCCAGCAGGCGAGTATCGGCGAGGGCTGTGACGCTGGCCGAGTGCGGTTCCGGGTCAAGGGTTGTCAACTCGCCGAAGATTTCACCATCACCAAGTTCCGTGAAGGTGCGATCTTCATCGTGCACCCGCACCCGGCCCTCAACAATGATGTACATCGTGCGCCCAACCACGCCCTTCTCATAGATCCGCTCGCCGGTGGCTGCCTCAAGTTCTTCCAGATATCCGGCCAGTTCGGCAAGGACCTCTTCTGGCACATCGGCGAAGACACTCACCGAGCGCAGGATCATCACCTTTTCAACAGTCAGGAACATCGGTCGCTCTCCTGGAGTCCAGCTTTCGATCCAGTACATCAAATCGGGGGGCACAAGGCCCTCTTCGGTGATACGCTCTTCGTGTTCTGCCCACAGGGAAGGGGACAGCATGCGCAGGGCCCATGCGGCCGTCTCGCTGACGAGTCGCGAGTCATCGTCCAGTCGTTGCGCCACGTCGGCGGCCAAACCGGTTTCTCCCAGGAGGATGGCAGCGCGGACGGCACAGGCGCGGATCCAGGGCTCAAACCGGTGTCCGCCCGGGGTAATGAGCAGGGATAGACGCTGTGTGCGGCCCAGGAGACGTTGCGGGAATGCCGTCGACATCTGCTGCAGTGCTTCTCTGGCGGGGACTTCCTCGAACAAGGTCATGAGATGCCTGCGGGTATCTCCTGACATGGCCGTATCGAGGACTTCGAGAGCGTAGGCACGCTGGTCGGCCACGTCGCTGTTCAACTGCTCGGCGGCAAGCTTGAGTGTTTCCGCGTCCCCCGTGAAACAGATCAATTGCAGGCATCGCTGACGGATCTGTCGAAGGCGATGTCCAAGGGCGCGTCGAAGAGGCCTGGTGCCGTCGTCATCACCAGCGCCAATGTCGACAACCGCTGCCATGACCCACGCCGCATCGCCCAGTTCCTGCCAGAGGATGTCATCGATATTGCCTCGATCGCCGGCGGCGGCGCTGTAGTCTGCCCGGTCGAGGGCGTACAGGATGGCTGTGCGCAGTCTTCGGTCCTCGGTGTCCATACGCACGCGCAGAAGCGCGATCGCCTCGTCACTGGCGATGCGCCCACAGACCTCGGCGACACGAACGCGGGAAGTGACGTCAGCCTGAGTGTTGCCCAGCGCTTCGCCCAGACTGGGAACGGCTCCAGGCCCTGCTTCGACAAGGGCGTGGGCGGCGCTTGTGTGGAACTCAACATGGGCCAGATTGTCGATAACAGCCGGCCACAATCGCGCGTTCCGAATCTTCCCGGCGGCAGCAAGAGCGGCCCGGCGTACACCCGAGTCGGGATCGCCCAGCAGATCCAGAAGATGTCGATAAAATCCGTGAATGCCGACTTCTCCGAGAATCCGGGCGGCACGCTGCCGATCACGAGCATCCGGAGAACGTTCAAGCGTCAGCAATTGTTCGCCGGCGATGAGAACGCCGTCAATGCCCCCACTGCGCAGCAGACCGACCATCGCCGCTTCGGCAACGACATCCGCGGGGTGATCGAGGAACACACCGAGGATGTCTACAGCTTCCGATTCTTCAAGTTCTCCCAGGCAACGCAGGGTCGCAGCCAGCGTCTGCGGATGATCCTCCACGTCAAGGCGACTGCGAACCGCGTCGGTGAGTTCTATGAAGCGGCCCGCCGAAACACGTTGCATGGCTTCGTGGCGGACCTCTGGGTGCGGGTGCTCCAGCAGCGGCAGGAGCAGCTCCATCGGTTCCACCGATTCCTGGCTGGCGAGCAGGTTGAGGGCGTACAAGGCTTCGTGCGGGAGTGGGCTTGCCAGACGCTGACGTAGAACCTCGAGCATGCCACTTTCCTCGAGTGGTATCGAAACACCCTCAAGGCGACGGTGTTCAAGGGCCTCCGGCAGTGCTTCGCGATAGCCCCGATTCGCCTGGCGTCCAACAAACCGCCACGCGATCAGCACGCCGAGCGTCAGCAGCGCCAGCGCTTTCGGACCACCCAGCCCGGTAGTGTTCAGCAGCAGGACGCTGACGGCGGTTGCTGCTGAGGCGATTGGGGCGATGACACTGGACGTGGCCATCTGTGTCGCCAGTCTGCGGTCTGGGCGGAGGGGCTGGTAGAGAATGAGGAAGGCCGGCGCGGTGACGGCGCTGAGCAGCACGAGGTCGGCGAGCTTGGCGCCGAGGGCCAGCCAGTAGGTCGCAACAACGGAAGGGAAACCGAACAACACGATCACCGTCAGCAGGACGCAGCCTGTGAGGGCAAATCGGCGCAGCAGCATCCCTCTGGCGATGCCGTAATGATTGAGCAGCGGGCCCGTAAAAAAAGTGAGAATGACCAACGTTACCGCTTGTGCTGAACCGAAGAACAGGCCAAAGAGTTGCGCCAGTTCATCCTCGCTGTGATAGCGGGTATTGGCGGCTTCCAGGAATACGAAGTCAACCAGACGCGTGGCGCTGACGCCAACGGCAGCGAGCAGGAAGATCCACAGTGTGTAGCGGTGCTTTGCCAGTGAAAGGATGCTGCTGCTCACCGAGTCCGCCTCGCCACCGGTGCGTCGTGACAATCGGCCACTGTGTTCGCGCGATATGACTGCCAGGCAGGCCAGGCAACCGCCGAGGCCAGCAGCGGCGATGAGGAGCAGATTTTCGGTGCCGAGCCAGGACACCAGCACGGGGGTCGCCAGGCCGCCAATGGCCATGGCCATCAATTCTCCGGAACCGACGAGGCCGAAGAGGCGCTTGCCCTGGCGCACTGTGAACAACTGTCCGGCAAGCCCCCAGACTTCAACGCTGAGCATAGCCTTGGTTACCGAGTAGAGGCCAAGAAGGACAAAGGCAGGCCAGGCAGCATCGGTGATTCCGAAGGCGAGCCGCAATACAAGAACAGATAACAGAAGCGACAGCAAGAGCCCGCGAAACAAGCGGGCCGTGGTCAGCCGTTTGCGAGCACGACTGTAGAGCCAGGCCGCGCCAATGCCCATGCCTGCGGACGCGATGTAGGCGTGGGGCAACCAGTTTGTAGAAAACTGCGACAGGAACAACGCGTTGCCTGCGGCAAACAATGGTGCAACAACAACCCCTGAGAAGAAGGAGTGCGCCCAGAGCAACAGCAGAGGACGAGTTTCGGTCGGTTCGACATGCAGCAGATGGGCAAAGCCCTGCCAACGTGGGGTGGTGCCACCAACCACGCCCGACCTGTTCACAGGCTCACACTTGCGTCGAACAGGTCCAATTGTTCCACGTGGACATCGTCGAGGAACCCCGAAACTGCGATGCCAAGGAGCCGTACTCCACGGCTACTGGCGTCGGTGCGCTTCAGCAGGTTCACGGCGATATCAAAGACACGGGGTGTCGTGTCGAGGTAGGCCCCGCCTGTCATCGAACGAGTCACCGTTTCGAAATTCGGGTATCGCGCTTTCAGGG
>JAQCJA010000218.1 GCA_027593305.1 bacterium | reverse complement strand
CATGCGCTCGCGCATGGGGGGTGGCGGCGGTGGTGTCGTCATTCGGATGCGCTGATGAAGCTCGCTCTTGAGATCATCGCTGTCGCCTTGGCTGCGATTCGGGCCAACGCGCTGCGTTCGTTTCTGACGACGCTGGGCATCATCATCGGCGTCGGCGCCGTCATCGCCATGCTGTCCATCGGCGAGGGTGCCAAGCAGGAAGCGCTGGATCAGATCAGTCAGATGGGCATTCACAATATCATCGTCCAGCACTGGAACCCGGCAGAAGAAAACGGTGATGAGCAGGACTCCGGTACCAGCAACCTTTCCGCCGGCCTGACTCTCGAAGATGCCAAGTCTCTGGCCGAGATCTGCCCCCTGGCAGAGATCGTCGCGCCACAGAGGGACATGAAGATCCGAGCCCGGCACGAGAGCAACTCCTTCCAGACGATGCTTGTCGGCACACAGCCCGAATATCTCGAGGTGCTCAATGCGACGATGGCCGAGGGTGTGTTCTTCGCCGAGAGAGATGTGCTGGAGGCGGGCCGGGTCTGCGTCCTCGGCGCGGATGCGAAACGCGCCCTGTTCTACTTTGAGGAAGCTCTCGGCAAGCAGATCAAGATCCAGGATCAGTGGTTCACCGTTATCGGCATCCTCGACGACAAGGGAGCGGCAGGCGGAAAAATCGGCGGCGTCCTCGAGGTCCGGAACACGGACGAAGACATCTACGTGCCGATCTCAACCATCCTCAGGCGCTTCAAGTGGGAGGCAACGGATCCGGAACTGACACAGATCACTTTGAAGGTCAGTGATCCCGATCGCCTGCAGGAAGCCGCCAACATCGTCCGCGCCATCGTCCAGCGACGGCACCGCGGCGTCAACGACTTCAAGCTTGCCATCCCCGAAGAACTGATGCGGCAGAGTCAGAAGACGCAGGCGATCTTCAACGTTGTCATGGGCTGCATCGCCGGCATCTCCCTCGTCGTTGGTGGCATCGGCATCATGAACATCATGCTCGCATCCGTGCTGGAACGCACTCGCGAGATCGGCATCCGCCGGGCACTGGGTGCGCGCCGTGCCGACGTCCTGGCCCAGTTTCTTGTGGAGGCCGTCATGGTCAGCCTGTTGGGTGGAATCATCGGCATCCTGCTGGGTTTTTCCTTCACCAAGATCATCACCCTGTACGCCCAGTGGAAGACGATCGTGCAGCCATGGACGATCTTCCTTTCCTTCGGCGTTGCTGCCGCCATCGGCGTCGGCTTCGGGTACTATCCCGCCCGCCAGGCAGCGATGCTGAATCCCATCGACGCCCTCAGATACGAGTAACAGAGGCGCACCTTTCAGCGCTCGAATGAGGGCGCCCCGCCAGGCAGCGATGCTGAACCCCATCGACGCCCTCAGATACGAGTAACGCAGGATCACATTTCAGCGGCCGGATCAACCGACCTGCACCAGTCGGATCCCCTCCTGCCGACGGCGTTTGCGCTCGTGGGGGTAGGACAGCGGATTCTGCACATAGCGGACGCCATCCATCGTCACATCCCATGGAATGTGGGTGTGGCCGAACACATGGACCCGTGCACCGGCTGCCCGCAATTGCCGTTCCAGATGGTCGGTGCCGGAGACATGGGGCAACTCCTTGAAACGCAGCACCTGCACGGGGGGCAGCAATTCCGGGCGTGGCAGGAAGTGGGAGAACGTGATCACATGTTCCTGCGCGCCCGTCAACCTGTCTTCGTTGAGCCGGGCGAAATAGTGACAGCGGACATCATCCTCTGCCAGGTCCCCTGACCAGCGACAGCGCTTGAAGTCGGCCCATCGGCGCGAGATCCGATCCATCGGTGCGTCCCCATGCAGGCGATCACTGAAGGTGGTTTCGTACCAGCCGTAGAGTGGCACGACCCGGATCTCCCCCACAGCGGCTGGCTCGGTTTCCACCCCGAGTTGACGACACAGGCCCTCCAGCGACGCCATGCGCTGCAGGGACGTTTCCACGGCTGCGTCGGCAAGGGGTCCTTCCCCGTCGTCCACCCAGAGATCATGGTTCCCCGGCACAAAGAAGACGCGGGCGAAGCGCTGCCGCAGAGCGGTCAATGCCGCCGCGGCGCGGTCCAGACGATGGGACGCGTCGCCGGCGACAAGCAGCACATCTGCCACGTAGTCGACGCTCGACAATGAACGGACCAGGGCCAGATTGGCGGCGAAGTCAACGTGCAGATCGGAGATGGCGAAGATGCGCATGGAGGTGACGGGATGGACAGCAGGCGCCGTGTCGTTTACCGTGTGCCCTTTCTTCAGAGAAAGGCGGAAGACATATGACCTACCGGGCAGCCGTCATCGGCCTCGGCCGCATGGGCAGCACCTTCGACGACGAGATCGAACAGGGCGCCAAACCCTTCAATCCCAACTGCCACGCGCCCAGTTATGCCGCGCACGAGCGTGTGGAACTGGTCGCCGGCGCCGACCCGCATAGCGAGCAGCGTGAGATCTTTGCTGCACGTTGGGGGCTGTCGACGCAGCACGTCTACGCCGACCACAGACAGATGCTCGCCGTGGAGAAACCGGACATCGTCAGCATCTGCACAACGGCCCGCGTGCGTCATGGTATCATCCTGGACACTGCAGCCGCCGGTGTCGGCGCCATCTGGGCGGAGAAACCACTGTCGCTGACCCTGGCCGAGGCGGATGACATCGTGTCGACCTGCGCCGAGCACAACGTCACTGTTGCCGTCAACTGTGCCCGGCGCTGGACCCCCGCCTTCGCTGAGACCCGCAGGCGCATCGACAGCGGCGAGTTCGGCAATGTGCTGCAGGTGACGGCCTATGCCAACTGTGGTCTGTCGCACAACGGCTCGCATGCCATCGATATCATCCGTTACCTGGCCGGCGGTGAGGTCACCTGGGTCTTCGGTGAAATGGAATCCGATGTCGCTGCCGCTGGCGAGGGTGACTTGATGGGCAACGGCTACCTCGCCTTCGACAATGGTGTGCGCGCCTATCTGCGTTCGACGCCGACGGGGCAGGCATCGTGGGAGATCGATGTGATCGGTACCGAGCAGCGGGTCCGCTCCCTGGCGGGCGGCCTCGACTGGGAGTTGTGGCGTACGGTGCCCGGTGGCCCCCGTGGGGGGGGCGTGCCGGCGCGGATCCCCTTTCCCCTGCCAGCGCGAATCCGCGGCATGGGATTGAGCGTTATCGATGAACTGATCGCCGGAATCGAGACGGGTGCCAGGGTGCGTTGCAGCGATGCCGACGGCCTGGCGGCGCTCGAGGTGGCCATCGCGCTGCGCGAATCGCATCGGCGGGGCGGCGTGCGCGTCGACCTGCCGCTGACGGACCGGTCGCTGGGAATCCATTCGTCGGAAATTCGCGAAGATGACGTGCCGGCGCGTGTGCGGCGCCAACGTGCGGCGCGCGGCTGAGTACCGCCGAGCCGCAGCAGCAGGCGTCAACGGCCGCAGTCCAGCAGCGTGCTCGCGTTTTCATGCAGGATGAGGTGCGCTGTCTCGTTATCGACATCGAAAACGATCCGCGCCATGGCTCCGAGGGGCATGAACAGGGGCGCGTGGGACCCATATAACAGACGCGTTTCCAGACCCGCATCGATGAGACGCAGGGCGCTGTCGACACCGTCCACCATGGAGGTGTCGGCATAGCAATGCGGCAGGGACAGAATCGCCGGCGCCAGATCAAGCACAGTTTTCCACGTCGCGCCGCCAAGGACAACGGCCAGATCCGGATGGCGGCGGGCAAGATCGATCACTGCCGCAGCATCGACGTCGGGCACCACGCCCAACGGGTGCTGACGTCGCGGGTCTTCCAGGCGTGTCTGCACCCACAGAATCCGCTGCGCCTCGGTAACGATCCGCGCCCACTCATCTGCTGACTGCAGAGCGAAGCCCGAATAGGCCGGCAGCCAGCGCACCAGAGGTGCCCCCACATCTACGGCGACCTGCACTTGTTCGATCCAGGTTGGCAGCGTCGGGTCCAGCAACGGTGCCGCAAGCACCCGTTCATCGGCAGCGGCCACAGCATAGACCCCGGCATTGGCGGCATGCAGATTGTGCGCCCATACCCCGTTCAGTGGTGACAGCAGAATCTTTGTGGCGCCGACGGCGGTGACCGAATCGATCACGTCACTCGGCGTCCCGGGGATGGCAAGGCTGCCCCAGTGCCCGGTCCAGACACAGGTGTCTATCATTCCACGCCTCCCAGCCCGGCGCGCTCCGGAAGCAAACCCTTGAGGTTGTTCCACAGGACGGCGCGCTTGTCTGCATCACTGAGGCGCGCCCCGACAACTTTGGCCAGGGTTACCCCGAAGTGGCGTATGGGCGCATCCGAGCCATAGACGACGCGGTGGGCCCCAAGACGTTCGACGGCAAGCTCAACCATGCCTGTCTCCGGATCTCCCCCGGACGTATCGACATAGACGTTGTCACAATCGCGGACATCCTCGACACCGCGGGGATTGCAGCCGTTGAGATGGGCCATGATGATGCGCGCCTGCGGATGCCGTCGCGCCAGATCGGCGACATCAGCCGGGAAGGACTCTCCGGGCAGATTGCCCGTCGTCTTGCGCCAGGCATGCTGCAACACCGGCACTGCCAGATCGACGGATCGCCGCAGAATCGGATCCAGTCGTGGATCCGTCGCCCGCTGCGCCACCCACAGTTTGATGCCCACCATGCCCTCCCCGCCGACGCAGCGGTCGATCTCGGCAACGGCCGCATCGGGTGTCGTCGGGCTGACGTAGCAGAATGGCAGAAAGAAACCATCCGACGTGTCGCGCATGGCCAGGGCATAGTCATTGGCCTGACGACACTGTGCAGGCGTCGGGTCCCGAGGAACTGTGGTGTGTAGTGAAAACAGGCAGGCACGTGTGATGCCGGCACGGCGGGCGGCGCCACAAAGTCGATCGACGTCGCCGCGAACACCGTCGATGTGGAAGCCCCCGAAATTGTCCAGCGGATGCACGTGGGCGTCGATCACGGGACCGCCCGGGTTGAGGCGGTCCCGTACGAGACGGAGCAGATCAGCGGTAGATGTCATAACCGCGCAAGGTAACAGATTGACCCGGTACCGGCCATTACTCCAGAGCGTATACGGCCGAGACGCTGGCTGACACCTCCACCTCTCCCGGCTCTACAGGCACACCTGCCGCGTCGGACTCGAGGGCCCCGCGGAAATAGTAGGGCACCGAAGCGGAAGACTCATTCAGGCTGATGATGCGCCCCAGGCGGGCGCCGGCTGCCTCGGCGAGCGCTTCGGCGCGATGATGGGCATCCTCTACCGCCAGAACCCGGACGATATCTTCCAGAGAATCGGGGTTCGACAGGGTGAACTGCAGTCCATGGATCTCGTTGGCGCCGGCGTTGATTGCCTCCTGCAGGATCGAGCCGACGATGGCCAGATCGCGGACGGTCGCCGCAATGGTGTTGCGCACCCAGAATCCGGTGATCGAGTCCGGACGGTCCTCGCTGTAGGCGCGTTGTGGTGCAATCGAGAAGCCACTCGTCTGCATGTCCGACTCTCTGACACCGAGGCCCCGCAATGCGTTGATGACGGCAGCCGTCCTCCCGTTGTTGGCCGTTACCGCTGCCACGGCGTCCGCCTCGAAGGTCTGCACACCGAGGGTTGTTGTCGCCACGTCCGGCGTCGCCTCAAGGCTCGCCGAACCGGATACACTGACGCGGTCGTCGGCGCCCGACTCGGTCCGCAGTATGGTGTCCGCCTGGCAACCGACGCCCAACAGGGCGGCCATGCCGGCGGCGATCAGCACGTTGCGATATCTCATGATCAGTCCTTGAGTTGGTATATGATCTGCAGCTGGGTTGTGAAGGTCAGTTCTCCGGCACTTACGGTGGAACTCGAGGAGTCCATGGCACGCATCATCATCGCTTCGGGACGCGCTGCATGGAAGCCGGATTCGGATATGCGCAGCACCTTGCCGAGGCGTGCATCGTGCAGTTGGGCCAGATGTATGGCCTTGGCGTGTGCATCTGCGGCAGCCAGTTCGCGCGCCTGCGCAGCCATCTGTGTGTCGTCCTGCAGCGTGAAGCGTATGCCCCGGACCTCGTTGGCCCCCGCCTCGACGACTTTGTCCAGCAGGTAACCGGCACGCTCGATGTCACGAACGGTAACCTGCACCAGATTGCGCACAACAAAGCGCTCCTGCCCCTCTTCGTCGTCAGCGCCGCGGCGATTCTGCAGCTCCCGATGAATGTCGAAATCCGTGGTCAGCACATCGGCCTCGGCAACATCCTGATCCTTCAGGGCCTGCAACAGCGAGGCGACCATGCGCTTGTTTTCTGCCATGGCGGCCGTCGCCGATTCTCCTCGCGAGGTGACACCCAGTTCGGCGATGGCCAGGTCCGGGCGACCCCGCACGGTGCCCGTGCCATCAACGGTGATATGACGGCCCTCCAGGGCATCGTCGGCCAGCACCGAAGAGGCCAGCAGTACAAGGCTGATTCCCAGTCCGGGCAGTATCTTCATCACGTTCATTGCATTCCTTGCGTCAGGAGTATCATCGTTGTTCCTCGCCATATTTCTGTTGCTTCTCAGCATCGTCTTCGGCTATCCGTCATGGCGTCTGCAATCTGCCCTGCCATCCCTGTCATGGCTATGGACGACGGGCACCGTCATCCTGGCGCTGCTGCCGGTTGCCTTGCTGGCAGGCATGCGGAGCGGCCACCTGCCGAGGCGCTGGCATCGCCCCGCCGCGTGGGTGACCTGGATGGGACTGGGCTGCGCCGTCGTCCTGTTTGATGTCGTGCTCCTGCGTGATCTCCTGTGGGCAATTCTGCTGCTTGTACAACACCTGACAGGGCTGATTCTGTCACCGGCAGAAGCCAGCACGGACTGGATCCGCCTCAGTGCCGGCGTCTGCCCCGCAGTAGCTGTTGTACTTTCTGCGTTTTCCTGGTATCAGGCCCAGCGACAGCCACCTGTGACCCATCTGACGGTGCCGATCACCAATCTGCCGCCCGATCTCGACGGTTTGCGCATCGTCCACATCAGCGACCTGCACGTGGGGCCCACCATCCGCCTGCCCTTTGTCGAAGCCATGGTACAGGCCGTCAATGACTTGGACGCCGATCTCATCTGCTTCACCGGGGACCTGGCAGACGGCACGGTTGCGGATCTCGCTTCGCACGTGGCGCCTCTGGCGCAGCTTTCGGCCCCGTTGGGCACCTGGTTCTGCACCGGCAACCACGACTACTACTGGGATGCGGCGGCGTGGATGGCGAAGATTGAGGATCTCGGGTTGCATCTGCTCAGCAACAGTCACGCGGTGGTCACGAAAGGCAGCGCCCGACTTGTCATTGGCGGCCTGCCCGATCCGGCCGGTGACCAGGGCCTGCCGGGTGACCGGCGCCACACGGCGGATGCAGGCGCGGTTTTCGCCAACGCCCCGGAAGGACCACGCCTGTTGCTGGCGCATCAGCCGCGCACGGCAGTTGCGGCGGCCAGTACCGGTGCCTGTCTGACCCTGAGT
>JAQCJA010000217.1 GCA_027593305.1 bacterium | reverse complement strand
GATCTCAAGTCCGTCGATGACACGGCCGAAGGGAGCCAGACCGGCGCCATCGAAGTCGGTATTGTCCACCAGATTGATGAAGATCTGCGTCGTGCGACTGTTGGCGCCGCCGCTGGCAAAACAGAGGGTTCCGGTGGCATGCGTTCCAGCCACGGGGTCATCCGGGATCGTCGCCTCATACCAGCGGGCCGCCACATCGGGCTGGCCGTGCAGGCCGAACTGCACGAGCCGACCCCGAACGACGCGGAAGAACCGCTGGTCGTCGAAGAAACCGTTGGCCACAAGGTTGTAGAACCGATCGGCTGCCTGCGGGGCCTGGCTGCGTACGACCTCGACGCGGAAGGGACCGGCGCTGGTTTCGAAGGCCGCCTCGAACCGTTCGGGCGCCTGCTTGTTGAGGTTTTTCGGGTCCATGAGGGCCTCGAGATTTGGGCCGTCCGTCGCGACGGCGCCCGCCTGCTGCAACAACGCAACAACAGCCGTATGACCGGCGCTGTGCGCCAGCGACAGGGCTGTCGTTCCCAGCCGTGAACGGGCGTTGGCAGCGGCGCCGGCTGCCAGAAGAAGCTGTACCGCCGCTTCGTCGCCACTTTCGGCGGCAACCATGAGGGCTGTGCGCCCGGTACCGTCGGCCAGGTCCGGCTGCGCCCCCGCTGCCAGCAACAGGCTGACGGCACGGTCACTGCCCTTGCCGACGGCCCTGATCAGAGGTGTGGTTACGCCACCACTGCCGTTGGCATCGGCGCCGGCCTGCAGCAGCCGGGCGACCATGTCCGGGTTGCCGTCCGCATGCTCCAGCATGGAGTAGCCGCCGGTTGTGACATTCACATCCATGCCGGCCAGCAGAAACATGGCCAGGCCCGTCGTATCCCCCCGGGCGACGCAGTCGGCAAATGAGCCGCGCTCATATCGGTACCCGCGGTCGATCAGTTCGCGCCGCGCCTGTTTGGGGCTCATGTCGCAGGCTGACAGCAGCAGGAGCAACAGAATCGTGCCGGTGATACGCATGTGCCGTTCTCCATTCGACAGCGTGATACGGACCGCCGAAAGAAGGGTATTCCCGTGGCTGCCGTCGAGCCTGCAGAGCGCCGCCTTTCACGATGATGGCGTCGGGGCGCAGGATGGTGGCCTACATCGTCAGCAGCGAGATCAGGTCGAGCAGGGACCGATCGCCGGACAGTCCCGACACAGGACCGTTGTCGTGCCCCATGCACAACCGATCTCAAGCTCCTGGTATGTGCGACGAGCGGGTCGTCGCTTCGCCGGGTGACATCGCCCGGCTGAAGGGGTCACCGACGTGTGGACAGTCCCACGGAGAGGGAGGGGGCAGACAGTGTGTTGCGCAGGTCGAGACCCGTCATGGTCCCCAGTGACAGGGTGACATCGGCAGCAACGTCAAAGAGAACTTCCGGCCCGAAGCTGAAGTAGCGCTGATCATTGGCTGCCAGACCGCCGGCACCGCCACGGACAGTGTCGGCGCCCTCGTCGAGGGATCGCACCCCTCGGGCGTGGAGGATCAGGTGCCAGCGTTGGCCCATATGGGTACCGATCTCGGCGTTGTACACAAACCTGTCCGCATAGCCCCGCAGCCGGTGATCGTAGCCCAGGCTGGCGCCGATCCAGGCCGGCGCGGGGTAGAGCGAATGCCCCAGTTGCAGTTCCAGACGCTGGTTCCACTCGCCATCACCCGTCTGCAGTCCGCTGGCCTGCTCGTCGTTTCCCAGAGCGAGGCCCAGATTCAGAGCAGCACTTACGACGGTAGCAGCCCCCTGCCACAGGCGGAAGCGCAAGCCCAACTCGCCGTCACCTATGCCGTTGACTGCTTCACCCCGGGTGTAGACGAAGCCACTCGGGCGCCCTTCGAGGCGGTTGAGTGTGATGCGCTCGAACACGGGCAGGTAGGTGATGAGGGTCAGATTGTCACGCAACCCGTACTCGACGTAGGTGCTCAGGGTGTACTGGGCGAGAGTGGGAATCTGTACCGACCTGCCCTGGCCGTCATGGAAGTCATGACCGCGCAGGATCTGCGCACCCATCTTGTAAAAACCGTGGCCCTGCGGCTGGGTCCAACCGCTGGCCGTGGCTGGCGGGGCAGCGGCAAGCAGCAAAACCAGCAGCAGTCCCAGAGTCAGTGGCCTCATTGCAGCCTCGCCTTGCCGAAGGTGATGTTGAAGGGCACACAGTGAATGAGGACCCAGTTGTAGTCGGTGAGACGGACGGAGCCACTCAGCGGGTAGGCCTGCGCGCCCCTATCGCTCTGAAGCGGGCCGATCCCGAGGCTCCCCGGACCCACAGCATCCTGGGTGGCAAGGAAGATCTCCAGCCCGGGGCCGGCGGTGACGTAGAAGTCGTCGCTGAAGCTCAGCACCAGTGCACCATCCATCCCTGGCTGCAGCAGGGCCGTGCCCCGGTTCTCATGGTTATCGTCGCGGCCCACGAAAGCACCGGCGCGGGTCGCTGCCACCTGGTTCTCGGCGTCGGCCACCACCCCAACGAGTATCGAATCGCTGACGACATCCGCCGTTGACGCAAACACATAGGCCTGCCCCTCCCCAAGCCCGGACAACACACCCGCTTCGCTGATCCCGGCTACGGCCGGATTGGAGCTGGTCCAGGTGAAGTCGATATCGGCGACGACCTGTCCCGCCTCGTCAATGAAGACGGCCTGCAGCCCGACGATCTGGCCAACGGCAACAGCGACGGATGTCGGCTGTACATCGATCCGGGATACGCCCTGGGCGGGCGCATCGGCGATGTAGTCCGTGCCAACACATCCGGCCAGCAGTAGAGCTGGCCAGATCAGCCATACATTCCTCATCCGCTTCTCCACTTTTCGGTCGATTGCTCGGTCGTCTACTGCAAGTACGCAGGTTCTGGGCCCGCGCTGTCGACCCGGCAATGAGCAATCCCTCCGCGACCGGTATCGCCATTGTCCGCCTCGCTCTGGGATGTGATGGGGCCAATCAAGTGTTTTTGTTGTGGTCGGCGCCAGCCGAAGCGGTATGGCAGGGAGTTTGCGTTGTTCGCAGACAACCTGGCTCCACCCGATTCACCCGTGTGCCGATAGGGGGGTAGGGAAGAATGTCCCCAACGAGGAGGTGTCCCGTGCCCAGATGCACCGCATTTCTGCTGGTATTGACGTGTGCAGTTCTCGGTTTCGGCTGCAGCGGCAAGGACTCGCCGCTGACTTCCACACACGATACGCCCGCAGCGTGTGGTGTCGCGACGGTCACCGTAGCCGGCGACTTCGATATCCGCTCGATCGCTGCGCTGGAGTCTCTGACTCCTGATGGAGGCGGATGTTTCCGCCTGGAGGGAAGTCTGCAGATCGCCATGATTGACGGTCTCAAAGACCTGCGCCCTCTGACGGGCCTGACGGAAGTCACGGGCGACCTGTCCATTTCCCTGAATCCGGATCTGCAGACATTGGCTGCCTTGAGTTCTGTCCAGCGCGTCGGTGGCTATCTCGGAATATTCTCGCACCAGTCCCTGACAGATCTGCACGGTCTGCACAACGTGGTGCATGTTGGCGGCTCCGTGTCCATCGCCAGCAATGAGCGCCTGGTGGACCTGTCCGGTCTGCGGAGCCTGTCGACGGTCGGCAGCTCACTCTGGATATCGCGCAACGCGAAGATCACGACACTCGCTGGACTCGAGCAGCTGTCGAGTGTTGGCGGCGGCCTGGGGATCTACGGCAATGATGCTCTGGTAGATCTGGACGGCCTGCAGCATGTGACCCGGGCTGGAGACACGGTATCCATCAGCGCCAATCCGTCGCTGCAATCGCTGGCCGGGCTCAGTGCTTTGACACGCACCGATGGCAGCTTCGTCCTGCAGCAGAACGCGCGTCTGGCGGATCTGGCGGGGCTGGAGGCCCTGACCTACATCGGCTGGGCACTGGCCATTCTGGACAACCCCCGTCTGCACGCTCTTGATGCACTGAGCGGCCTGACAGACATCCGCCACAGCGTGATGATCAAGAACAACGCAGCCCTGTCCCAGGCGGGGATCATCGACCTCACGAGCCGCCTGCAGCAGAGCGGTTTCTCCGGAACCACGGAAATCAGCGGCAACCTGCTGCCATGAGGTGCGCGCAGCGGGTGGTCAGAAGTCGAAGCCGAAGGGGAAGCTGTCACCGGCGAGGCGTGTGACGTCGAACTCCGGCTGAAGCGAGATCGCCATCGCTGGATCGTTGTCGATCACCGCCAAGCCGTCGCGCAGGTACGTAGCGCGCGCAGAAACCTGCTGGTACCCATTGCGCTCGTAGAACCGGACCCGTGACGCGCCGCAGTTCAGCACGGCAAAGGCCAGTTCATCCTTGCGCAGATCCGCGTGGGTGATGCGCAGCAGTTGGGTGGCAATGCCACGACGCTGCAAGTCAGGTGTCGTGCCGACCGTGCCGACCATCCAACCCTCATAGCAGCCGGAGGCCAGCCGAAACCAGCGCCGCTGAATCGCCACACAGGCCACGAGTCGGTGATCGATCCACGCCAGCCACCGCTGATTCGCCGGCCACAGCGTGTCGGCGCCGACAAAGGCGTCACCCAGCAGCTGCAGCAACTCATCTTCCGGTACGTTGAGGTAATCGACAATGTGCTCAAGATCGAAGTTGAATTCCATGGTGTCCACAGTGCGTTGAGAAGGTGGACAAAGTCAAGCAACACACGATCCGTCCATGCTGCGGTTGCCTGGAAGGGGGAAAGTTATGTAGGCTCTCACCTCACCCGGAAGATACCGGCAGAAGGCCCCAACCCAGGAGACACGGACTTGCTGACACGAGATGGATGCCGCGCCCGTCAGCAGCGGCTGCTGCAGCGCATGAATGAGGCCCGCATCGACGCCATCGCCCTGGTACATCCGCTGGAGATCTACTACTTCACGGGTGTGCTGCTACCCGAACAGTTCCCGGCGCAGCCGGCGCTGTTGTGGATCGAGGCGGGGGGTGACAGCTGGCTGGCGGCGCACAGTGATGCGGGGGAACCACTGGTGGACGCGTGCTACACCTACCCGTGCAGCATCGGCGGGACCATGAACTCGTATATGCGCACACAACTCAGTGAGCTTGTGTCCGAACGGTTGCAGGCGCGGGGCGCAAGGGCTGCCCGCGTTGGCTACCAGCGCGAGTTCATGCCCAGGATGCTTGCGGAGTACGTTGATCGGGGCCTGGGCAGGGACGCTGAATGGGTGGCTATGGACGAAAGCCTGCAGCAGATGCAGCAGGTGAAGGACAGCGATGAGATCGAGTTGATCCGCAGGGCGATCCAGATCGATCTGGCCGCCTATGACGCGGCACAACGGGTGATCGCACCCGGCGTCAATGAACTGCAGGTTCTGGGAGCGGCGCAGCAGGCGGCCCATCTGGCAGCGGGGGAAAAGGTCTTCCACGACGGCGACTACCAGTGTGGACAGCCTGGTGGTTTCGCCCGGGATCGCGCCATCGAGGCTGGCGAGTTGTATATCATTGACGCCTGGGTGATCTATCGCGGCTACTGGTCCGACCTGTGCCGCACCTTTGCCGTTGGTGAGCCCACGGATCTGCAACAGTCCATCTTCGACCATCTGCGCGCGTTTCACGACCGCATCGGCGATTATCTGCAACCCGGCAAGGACAGCCGCGACTGTGCCCGGGCCATGGATGCCTATATCCGCGAACTCCCGGCTCTTGCCGACGCAGGCCTGGGGCACCATGGCGGCCACACCATCGGCCTGCGCGCCCATCAGATGCCGGACGTCAACCCACAGCGGGGCGGCATCTTCGAGATCGGCAATATCGTTTCGATCGAGCCGGGTTCGTATATCCCGGAGGCCCGTGCCGGCGTGCGTCTGGAGAACATGTACCTGATTACGGTAACGGGACCGGAGAATCTGTCGCAGTATCCCATGGAGATTCAGCGAGCCACGTGATGGCCTTGCCCGCAGGGATGTGAGGACCTACCGTCGGTGCCATGACCGAACCCCGCTGGGTCGACGATCTCTGTGTCAGGGAGCACACCATGACTGTGGCGAAGTATCGGCTGCTGACGTTCTTCTCCGTCTGCGCCTTCCTCATTCTCAGTCTGCTCTGGTATCTGGACTAGAGCCGCGCGGCCCTATGACTACCCGCCGAGTAACAACGCCCCACCTTCACCGAGGAGACTGCACGGATGTCTGACACGTACTGTGTGCGCCAGTGTTTCACTCAACCTGCGGAGAATCACGGTCACCCGGGCAGCATATCCCGCGTCGTTATGGGCCCCGGCGCCCACGGCGAGGCCCGCCCCGCCGCGTTGAACACGGAACGTCTGATCATCCACACGAATGAGTACGAAGTCGGCGGCATGTCCGGCGAGGCGCATGCGCACAGCGACCAGGAACAAGCGTTCTATGTACTGGACGGAGATATGGAGGTGACCGTCGGTGACGAGGTCCGCCGGATCGGGCCCGGCGACAGCGTCCTGCTGCCACGGGGGGTGCTGCACAAGCACCGGAATGCCGGCGACAGGCCGCTGAAGTTTCTTTTCATCAGCAGCATGCTGTAAGGGCGACGTTCATGTCGTCACTCGGAAGCCGCCAACCTCGAGGCCTTCGGCGAAGATCCTCGGCTCCACATCGAAACCTGCCCCCGGCGTGTCCGGAACCAGCAGGCAGCCGTCTTCCATGATCCAGTCTTCATCGATGATTCCGGGCATCCGCGCCGGGCTGGCTTCGAGCATTTCATAGTTGGCCACGGAGGCGGCGAAGTGCGCGTGGGCGAAACGCTCGATGTAGCTGCCCCAGGTGTGCGGCGCACACCGACCGCCCCAGCCCTCGATATGGGCTGCCGTCTCGCGCCACCACGTCAACCCACGATGATGGAAGTCCTGCTGGGCGATATCGATCCAGCCATCACGCACCATCTCGAAGAAGTTGGGTGGCGGGGCGAATTCACCGTCGGCGACGAGGATGTCCCAGTTGTTCTCCTCGATGAACATTTTCAGAGCTTCGTTGAGCACGCGGTCTTCGGCAAAGGGCTCCTCGAACCAGTAGAGGTTGCAGCCGTCACATAGTTCCAGCAGGCGCGTCGCCGTGTTGAAGGTGTTGCCCATGTTGGCATCAATCATGATCCTCGCCTCGTCGCCGGCGGCGTCGCGCACGGCGCGGACGACGAGGGCGTCCCGCTGCAGGCCGGGTTCGGTGTCCATCCAGCGGGCGCCACGGCCCACCTTGACCTTGAAGTGCCGGTAGCCGTGCTCCCAGCCGCTGGCGACTTCATCGGCAAACAGCCGCCGGGCAGCATCGTCGTCGAGTTCGAGATCGTCGATGTAGATCGAGGCGTCATACAGCGGGACCCGGCGACAACCACGGGCGCCAAGCAGTCGATACAGAGGCAGGTCCAGCAGGCGCGCCACGAGATCCCACAGAGGCAGGTCGATTCTGCCTGCTGCCGCGGTACTGCCATCGGGCAGACGGAACAACTCACCAACCGAACGCCCGATCAGGCTGCCGGCTTGCTCCTGACTC
>JAQCJA010000216.1 GCA_027593305.1 bacterium | reverse complement strand
CCACGGTGAATCGTCCATGGCAGTCGATGAACAACTTCACATCGGGGCCCACAGCGTCGCGCACGGCCTCGAAATGGGCGACCGTCTTGTCCGGGTGGCCGTCGTCGAGATAGGTGTCCCAGTCCAGACCCGTACGATCACGCCAGCTGGCTCCCCCTTTCAGGGCAAAGAACCCCTCCTCCTGCCTGGCCCTGGCCATGGTCGCCGAGTCCTGTGGCGTGTTACCCCCGAAGTGGGTGTAGACATCGACCTGGCGACGGAAGGCGCCGCCCAGCAGGTCGTACACGGGCAGCCCGGCGACCTTGCCCTTGATATCCCACAGGGCGATATCGATACCGGCGAGAGCACTCATCCATACGGGGCCGGCCATGCGCCAGATCCCACTCAGCGACGAACGGCGATAGATGTGTTGCCAGATCCATTCGATGCGCGCCGGATCCTGGCCGATCAGCTCCTGCTTCATGTGCGCCACCGCGGCGCAGACCACCGGCTCTTTGTTGGAGTAGGTCGCCTCACCAAGGCCGGTGATGCCGGCGTCGGTGTGCACCCGTACAACGGTCCACTTCCGCCCTGGCGAGTTGTACATGACGGTGTCGATGTCGGTGATCTTCATGATGCCCTGCCGATCTGCGCGCAGGCAGCGACAAACTCCTCTGCCGTTGTTGTGTAGCCGATGAGATGCTCGAAATTGCGCAGCACGATCCTGTTCAGCCAGCCTCCCTCGGGCAGTGAGTCATCGACCGTATCGGGAAACTCGATCTCGGCACCGTTGGAGCAGTCGCGCAGCAAGACCACCCGGTAGTTGCGACCCACGGCTTCGGCGCAGGTATAGTGCATGCAGGCGCGGCGGCTGTAGCCGACAACGAACAGCGTGCGTATGCTCCAGCTGCGCAGATGTTGATCCAGGAACGTGTCATGGAAGCCACTCCAGATCCACTTGGGAAAATTCGGCTCCCCCGCCTGTGGTTCAACGCACGTCAGGTACTGCGGTCTGTAATCGGTCCCCATCTCGCGCCAGGGCTCGAGAGCGTTTCTACCATCGGCGTACTTCGTCTTGCCCCAGAACTCACCGACGATATTGCCCTCATCGGCGACCAGTCGCAGATCATTGTGCACGTAGGCGACGCGCAGACCCGCCCGGCGCGCTGCAGCCAGGGCGGGAGCAATGTGGTCCTGGGTTGTCGGATTCGGCGTGGTACCATCCACGTCGACCAGGAGCAGGGCACACTCCGTCAACGGCAGAGGCAGCGTCTCGTAGGCGTGATCGTAGCCGCCGGGAAAGTCCTTGTAGTAGCGGACGGGAATGTTGATGGTCGTCATGAGGCCTCGCGGGTGGCACGTGGATGGGGCCGCTCAAGGTAGGTACAACGGCCAAATGAACGCCATGGCGGCTGTGCCGCTGGACGATGACGCCTCGGATGCTGACGTTGCTGTCGATACCTGCCCTGCTGTGCCTCTCATGGATCTGCGCCGAACATGGTCTGCCCACATGCGTGAACGTGCACGCCTTGGCGTGCGCCTGTTGGTCGTGGTCGCCGCCGTCGCCTGCCTCACCTGGTTGACGCAACGCCATGCACGCCCCCAGACCACGGTCAACGGAGGGCCCCAGGGTCCACGCGATATCATTATGAGCCAGCGGCTGAGTCAGTCGATACCTGTCCGCCTCGCGGGACTCGCGCGCAGCGAGATACTGCCGGAGGCTCTCGTGCGCCACTCGATTGATGCCCTCCACGAAAGGACGATGCCCCTGCTGCAGACGTGTGGCGCCCGTTTCGGGGTGCCTGCCGAGGTCACCCTGTGGGTGGGGGCCACCGGCGGCGTCGCCGAAGCCCGGCAGATCATCGCGGATCTGCAGGGGGGAGCGGGGACGGACAGCGTCATGGTGCGGATCCTCGGTCCCGTGGGCGAGATGGTCGTTCTTGCCAGTGACACGCGGGTCTTCTGGTTGCAGGCCGGCGCCGACCGGCTGGATTCAGCCCTGACGCAGCTCTACCCGCAGGCCGGGGCCCCCAAGGAAGGGCGATAGAAACAACACCACCGACGCCCCGATGAGATGGCTCGCGGCCGCCATGGGCCGCTGCACGAGGGTGTTCGGCAACACCTGTGGTCGCGGATGGTGGGAATATCGTTACGTTTCAGGTATGCTTCGGCGCCGATGTCACCCCATGGGCGGGCTCCCTGCCCATCGTGCATATGTCAATGACACCTTCTTCGGTATGACGAGACCTGTCTGATGCGCTACCGGGCTCTGACGTTCACAGTTTGCATGCTGGTAGGCACAACTCCGGCTCTGGCCAATCTGGCCGACCTCAGCCTCGACGAACTGCTCGACATCGAGGTGACGCTGGTATCACGAAGGCCGCAAACGCTGGCCGAGAGTGCCGCGGCGATCACTGTCATTCACGGTGATGAATTGCGTCTTGCCGGCATTCGCACGATTCCGGACGCCCTGCGTATGACGCCCGGCTTCCAGGTGGGACAGATCGACGCCAACAAGTCGATCGTCACGGCCCGCGGCTTCGCCGGGTTGTTCGCCAACAAACTCCTGGTCCTCGTCGATGGCCGCAGCGTCTATACGCCCCTGTTCTCGGGGGTTTTCTGGGAATCCCAGGATGTGTGGATGGAGGACGTGGAGCGCATCGAGGTTGTGCGTGGCCCCGGAGCCGCCATGTGGGGTGCCAACGCAGTGAACGGGATCGTCAACATCGTCACCCGCGATGCCGCCGACACACGGCAGAGCGTCGTTGAAGTCGGCGCCGGCAGCGAGCGACATGATGTTGCCCTGCGCCACGGTCTGCGACTTGGCGATACCGATCTGCGGGTCTTCGGTCAGTATTTCGACCGCGGACAGACCATCCCTGACATGGCCGTGCCCGTACGTGATGCCTGGCATATGAGCCACGCCGGATTTCGTGCCGACAGGGAGACGGCCGCTGGTGACCACTGGTCCCTGATCGGCAACATGCGTGCCGGATCCGTCGGCCAGAGCGTGACCTTCGTCGCCGCCGCCGTGCCTGCCGCAGCAGCAACCCGCTACTTCGACGCCGACATCGTCACCGCCGACCTGCTGGGTCGCTGGCGCCGCAGTTGGAGCGTCGACGACGAGATCGAAGCACAGGTCTATTACGATCTGTTCCATCGTGAGGAGTTCGTCCTCGAGGGCCGGATCCACAACTTCGATGTTGACGTACAGCAGCGCTCTCGACGCGGTCGCCACCAGTTGGTGTGGGGCGGCGGCTACCGCCGAACCTGGGATGATTTCGACGGCACCTTCACCATGTGGCTGGTGCCCGCCCGACGCACAACAAACCTGCTCAGCGGCTTCGTCCATGACGATATCGAACTGATCGACGGCCGGCTGGCCCTCAGTGGCGGCAGCAAACTCGAACACAACAGCTACACCGGTTGGGAGTGGCAGCCGAATCTGCGCGTCTGGGCGGCACCCACTCCGGGGATCTCGGCCTGGGCGGCGATCAGTCGTGCTGTGCGCACGCCCTCACGTGGGGACCATGACTTCAACGCTGCCGTCGGCGCCGTGCCGGCGGACTCGCTGTTCCAGGGGGCCCCGGCTGCCATAGTCACCCTGTTCAGCAATGACGCCGTCCGCTCCGAGAAGCTGGTCGGCATCGACGCGGGCCTGCGCACACGTCTTGGCGACAGGAGTTTCATCGATGCCGCGCTCTTCCGTTACTGGTACGATGACCTGTCGATGCAGGAGCTTGGCTTTCCCTTCACTCTCGAGGAGCCTGGCCCGCCCCACCTGGTCCTGCCGGTCCGCAACAGCAGTCGATCCACCGCGACGACGGCTGGCGCTGAAGTAGCTTTCGAGTGGGCACCGACGGGAGTCTGGCAGGTGCGCGGCACCTACACCTGGTTGCGCCTCAACGTGGAAGTCGATCCCGAAGGGATCGCTGTTCATCAGCACCCCTTCGAGGGGGACAGCCCGAGCCATCAGTTCGGGCTGCGCGCAGTGGCCAGAACCGATCCCTGGGCGTTGACCATCAACGGCCGCCGGGTCGGTGCGCTGGCGACGCCCGCCATACCCGCCTACACCAATCTCGACCTGCGTCTGGCTCGTGATCTGGGCAATGGACTGGAAATGGCTGTCAGTATCAGCGATGTGCTGCAGGATGATCATCGCGAGGCAGTTTCCAGTACGGTCGGCGCCGTGCACACGCGTGTCCCCCGCGCCGCCTATGTCTCCATGGTCTGGCGACACTGACGATGGTGCAACGCCTGCTCCGCTGTCTGTTTCCAGGCCTGCTGGTCCTGTCCAGCCTCGGCGCCACGCCGGCGCCTGGCCAGTCTGGTCATGCACAGTCTGGCAATGGCCAGCCCGCCGAATACGAGGTCAAAGCGGCTTTCCTGTACAACTTCGCGCGCTTCTCCGAGTGGCCTGCGGCGGATGACAGCAGTGGCATCATGCGCATCTGCATCATCGGCAAGGATCCCTTCGGCAAGGCCTTTGACGATATCATCGGCCGCCCGGTGCGCTCTCAGGTTGTCGCCGTGGTGCGTACGGATTCGGTGGCCGTGGACGACTGCCAGCTTCTCTTCGTTGCTGACTCGGCCCGCAACAGACTCGAGCAGATCCTGGCGCAGGTCGCCGAGCGGCCCGTGGTCACCGTCGGTGATGGCGAGGACTTCGTTCGTCGCGGTGGCATGGTGGGTTTCATCATCCGCGGCAGAAAGGTTCGTTTCCTCATCAACCCGGAAGCGGCAGCGAAGGTGGGGATCCGTTTCAGCTCCAAGTTGCTGCGCGTCGCTGAGATCTATCAGGATAAGGGCTGATCATGTCCCATCCCTCGGGGAGCGACCGAATGAGAATCCAGCGACGGGTCGTCACGTATCTGGTGCTTCTGGCCCTGATGGCGACCCTCCGCCTGGCCGCCGCCGAAGAACCGGCCAGCACGCGCGAGCGTGTGCTGGCACTCACCGAATCTCTTGGTCATCAGGTCGATGCTGCGGAGCGCGACCACTACGGCTTGTTCCCCGACTGCAACGGCTTCCTCCTGGCTGAGTTCCTGCTGCGCGACGGCTCGTACTGGCTGCGCCTGACGTATCGCAGCGGCACCGACCGGATCGTTGAGCAGTCATCCGTGACAGAAGCCCAGTTTCTCGCCTGGCGTGATGCCGTGCTCGCCGTCGACCGGGGGCGCCCGGTAACGCATGTCGCGCTGTCCGCTAACGCCCGCCGCGACGGCCGCTTGCGTATGGTTACCGACGTGTTTTTGTACGGTTTGGGGTTGTACGGTCCGGCAACCATCCGCCTCTTTGGTGTGGATGGTAGCCGGGGCATCAGCGCCATCGAGTTGCTCGCCGGTGGTGGCGCCTTCGCCGGCGGGCTCTACAGGACCCAGGACTACCGTCTGGGCTATGCTCGTACGACGGTGGTTCGGTGGGGCAACTACACGGGTACGTTTTACGGTCTCGGCCTGCCAGCCCTGTTGAATGTCGACAACGAACGGGTGTATGCACTGAGCGTCATGACGGCTACACCGATCGGTGGATATCTCGCCTACCGATGGCGGGGTGATCGAGGTTTCAGCAAGGGCGAAGCAGACCTGATTGCCTCGGGCACCTGGGTCGGCGCCGTCTACGGGCTGGCCCTGCCCTACCTGGTTGGTGCCGACGGGGACTGGGGACGTGTCTATCTGGGCAGTGCCATGGCTGGCGCACCCGCCGGCGCCCTGCTGGCGGCGACCTTGGCCGATGGCCGACGCCTCGACCGCGGGCGCGCCCATCTGCTTCTGTTGGGTGGAGTCATGGGTGTCGCCCAGGCCTTGAGTGGCATCGATCTGGTCGACAACAACGCGCCGGACCGGGCCCTGGTATGGGGTGCAGTTGTGGGTGCACCAGCCGGCGTCTGGCTCGCCTGTCGCGCCGCCGAAAACCGCACCCATACCCTTGGCCGCGCCCGCATGATCAGTGTCGGCACATACGCCGGCGGACTCGCAGGCGAGGGAGTCGTGCTGTCCCTTGGTCTCAATGGCCGCGCCCGCACGGCGGCACGCATGATCGGCGCCACAACCGGACTGTGGTTCACCGACCGACTGACACAGGATTGGGGGGACGAGGTGGGCGCCCTGCCGGCGTCAGCGGCTGGCCTCCGTGTAGAATTGTCCTCCCCTGCGGCCGTGATCGCCCTTGCCGCCGTCGTCACGCACGGGCCTGCGGATGCCACGCTGCCGCCCGTACCGCTGCTGCGCGTCTCCTTCTGAGCCGGGTCAGGCCTGGTGACGACTCACCGAAGGATCAGTCGACGTTCGCCAGCCAGACATCGAACAGAATCGTCGCGTTTGGCGGAATGACATTTCCTGCCCCACGGGCGCCGTAGCCCAGATCGGGCGGGATGATGAGCCGCCCACGGGCACCTTCCAGCATGAGGGCGATGCCCTCATCCCAACCTGGTATGACAACGCCCTGCCCCAGAGCGAATTGGAAGGGTGCGCGCCGAGGGTATGAACTGTCAAAGACGGTGCCGTCTTCGAGCAGGCCCGTGTAGTGCACGGAGACGAGGCTGCCTCGACCGGGGCGGCGGCCGGTGCCGGCCTCGATCTCGATATAGCGCAGACCACTGGCGGTAACGATCGTGTCCGCCGCCGCCAGACTTGTGTCGGCGTAGATCACGGCGACGGTGGGGATGGCGTTGGTTTCGACGGCGACGTCCGCTGCACCAGCCGGATTGTCATCGCCAGCGCAGGACCAGACGCCGGTCAGGATCGTCAGCAGCGTAACAAGAGCCCTGCGCCGTTCAGATCCCATGGATGTGAACGATCCAGCCGGAGGTGGCATCACAGTAGGCGAGATCGCCATTCCCCCAGGCGCACAGACCATGCGGTTCGGGCTCGGTGGCGGGTACTTCGATGCGCTCCAGTTCGTGCCCGTCGACGACGTCGAGATGCACGATGACCCGCTCCGCCGTGTGCACAACCCAGACCCCCTGTTGTGTGCGCACAACACCATGGGCCCGCACGTAGGGCAGCCGGATCGTATGCACGACCTCCCAGTCGGTGATGCGCACCTTTGTCAACGTCTGTTGCTTGAGTGTTGTGATCCACAGGTGCCCCGGTTCCTCGTGGTCGTACTCGATGCCATGTACGCCCCCGCCGCCGGGTACGGGACGACGCCTCCGTGTCTGCCCGCTCTGCGGATGCACCTGCAGGATCACACCCGCACCAGCGGCAGCATCGGTGGGTCGCAGCGGCCGCCACAATGCCCCCGGCCCGTTTGACGCGACCCACAGGGCGTCTTCCCCACAAGCCATGCCGCTGATGTTGGACCCGTCCGTGGGGATCTCGCGACGGCGGAACGTGACCCCGTAGGCGCCGTGACCGGGGGCCGTCTTTCCGGGTTCGGCAATATCGACGAGGGCGAGGCGATCTGAGATCTGATCGGCGATCCACAACCCGTCGCCGACACGCTCCAGCGCATTGGGCACGCCATAGGGGGCCCGGAACAGCTTTACGAAGGCAACCATGAAAGCTCCATC
>JAQCJA010000215.1 GCA_027593305.1 bacterium | reverse complement strand
CTCCCTGTCGGCGGGTGAACTGCAGCGCCTGCATCTGGTTGCCGCCCTTGGATCGGGATTGTCCCAGGTACTCTACGTGCTGGATGAGCCGAGTGCGGGGCTGCATACACGCGATACGGAGCGCCTGGGGGCGGCCCTGCGACGCCTGCGCGACGCCGGCAATACGGTGATTCTTGTCGAGCATGACCTCGACCTGATCGCCGCCGCCGAAGGGGTCATCGAGTTGGGGCCTGGCGCTGGTGTGGAGGGAGGACAGGTGGTAGCCCAGGGAACACCCGGGAACATCGCAGTTGCCGACACTCCCACGGGGCGCGCCCTGGCGCGACGACGATCCGCCAATCGTTGCCGCGGACGCACGGCAGGGGAAAAGGGTTGGCTGGAACTGACCGGGGCGCGTGGACACAACCTGAAAGGCATGGATGTGGCGATCCCTCTCAGTTGTCTGGTGTGCGTGTCCGGCGTGTCCGGCTCGGGGAAGAGCAGCCTTGTCCACGATACCCTGCATCCCGTACTCTGCGACCGTCTGCAGCACGGTGAACGCAGACCTCTCGCATTTGCCGGGATTCGCGGGGTCGAACATCTGCAGCGGGTGGTCGCCGTGGACCAGGCGCCGATCGGTCGCTCCGCCCGCTCCAATGCGGCGACGTATACCGGCCTGCTGGCGGTGTTGCGCGATCTCTTTGTCGCCTTGCCTGAATCACGTCTGCGAGGGTACCGTCCAGGTCACTTCAGCTGCAACAGCCTTGGCGCCTGTCCCGCCTGCGCCGGCAGTGGCCTTGATTCGGCTGCAGATGGATTCGACGATTTGTCGGCGCCTTGTCCGTCCTGTTCGGGCAGTCGCTATCGGCGCGAAGTTCTGGAAATCAGTTTCCGCGATCATTCCATCGCCGATATCCTGCAGCGCAGCGTTGCCGAGGCCCTGGAGTTGTTCATCAATGTCCCTGATGCGGCTCAACGCCTGCGCCTGCTTGCCGAACTGGGCCTGGGTTACCTGCGCCTCGGACAGCCCGCCAACAGCCTGTCAGGTGGCGAGGCGCAACGGGTCAAACTCGCGGCGGAGCTCGGGCGTCCGGTACGCGAACGAACGCTCTACATCCTCGATGAACCCACGTCCGGCCTGCACCATCAGGACGTGGCGTACCTCATCGACTTGCTCCAGCGTCTCGTGGATCGTGACAATACTGTGCTCGTCATCGAGCATGACCTGTCGGTGATCGCCTCTGCAGACCACGTCATCGACCTGGGTCCCGACGCCGGACTCGCCGGCGGCGAGGTGGTTGTCGCGGGCACACCGCAGGATGTGGCCGGCTGCCCGGGCTCACACACGGGACGATACCTGGCCGACTATCTGAGGATGGCAGAATGAAGACAGAACTTCTGCAACGGGCACAGGCCTTCATGGCGGCAACAGGTGTCGACGCATGGGTTGTGTGTGACTTCCGCGGCAACAATCCGGTGCTGGCGCCGATTCTCGGACGCCGACTGCACCTCACGCGCCGCGTCATACTGGTCGTGCCGGCACGGGGTGCACCGACGTTGTTTGTGCATGCGATCGAAGCCGGGCAGTTCGCTGCAGAGGGCGATTCCGTCCATCCGTACCGAACGCATGATGATCTCGTGGCGGCTTTGCGTCCTCTGCTGTGCGGACGGGACCGGGTCGCCCTCGAGTACTCGCCCGGCGGTCTGTTGCCCGCAGTGTCCTGGGTGGATGCCGGCACAGTCGAGCTGTTGCGCGAGCTGGGTCCCGGGTCCCTGGAATCATCGGCGGATCTGCTGCAGGCGACACTTGCTGTCTGGGATGCGGCGGCACTGGCGGGCCACAAGAAGGCCTGTGTCGCCGTGGTTGCTGCCAAGGACGCCGCCTTTGCCGCGATTCGTCAGGCTCTGGCTGAGGGCGTGGTCCTCACGGAGTTCGACATTCAGTGCCTGATCGCCCGCCGGCTCGAGATGGGCGGTTTTGAGACCGACCATCCTGCCATCGTCGGCGTCAACGCCCACAGCGGGGATCCGCACTATGCGCCGGCTGCCGGTCAGGCCGCGCCGATTCACCGTGGTGACTGGATCCTGATCGATCTGTGGGCGCGTCGACCGGGAGACGAACACGTCTTTGCCGACATCACCTGGGTTGCCGTTGCTGCCGCTGCGGCCACGCCTGAACAACAGCAAGTGTTTGACATCGTGCGCCGCGCCCGCGATCTCATAGTAGCTCGACTGCACGAGGCGTGGCGTGTCGGCCAATCGTTGCGGGGGTGTGAACTGGACCGTCTTGGCCGCGATTTCATTGCCGCAGCCGGATACGGCGAGCGCTTTCTGCACCGTACCGGACACAGCCTGTCACCTGGCCCCGCAGTGCACGGACTGGGTGCCAATCTGGATGATGTGGAGAGTCGCGACACCCGTGTCCTGCTGCCTGGTACCGGTTTCACCATTGAACCGGGCATCTACCTGAATGATTTCGGTGTACGTGTGGAGATCGATGTCTATGTGGATGCCGACAAGGGACCCACGGTCACTACCCCCTCACAGGACAACATCGTCCTGCTTGCATAAAAAGAAAGAAGCCAGCGATGAGTCGTATCGCCTACCTCACAACGCCCCTCTACTACGTCAATGGCCAGCCGCACATGGGGCATGCCTACACGACCGTTGTCGCCGACGTGCTGGCCCGCTACCACAGGCTCGACGGCGACGACACCTACCTGTTGACGGGCACCGATGAGCATGGCGAGAAGATCTTCACCGCCGCTGCCGCAGTGGGTCTCGAGCCGCAAGCCTACGCCGACGGTATCGCCGCAACCTTCGTTGAGGCGTGGAAGGAACTGCGCATCAGCAATGATGATTTCCTGCGTACGACCGAGGCGCGCCATATCTCCGTGGTGACCTCCGTACTGCAGCAGGTCTACGATCAGGGGGACATCTACTTCGACGAGTATGAAGGACTGTACTGCGTCGGCTGCGAACGCTTTCTGACCGATCGAGAAATCGTCAATGGCAAGTGTCCAGATCATGGGACGGTCCCGGAGAAGCGCAAGGAGGGGAATTACTTCTTCCGCATGGACAAGCATCGGCAGTGGCTTGCCGAGCACATTCGCACCACCCCTGGATTCATCCGCCCGGCACGCTACGCCAACGAAGTTCTGTCGATCCTTTCCGAGTCCATCGGTGACCTGTCCATGTCACGTCCGCGGTCACGTGTGCCCTGGGGCATTGGTCTGCCCTGGGATGACGATCATGTCACCTACGTCTGGTTTGATGCGCTCATCAACTACGTGTCGGCTCTCGGGTATCCCGATGGCGAGTTGTTCGGTCGGTACTGGACGCAGGCGCGTCACTTTATTGGCAAGGACATCCTCAAGACGCATGCCATTTTCTGGCCGACCATGTTGCGTGCCATGGGCGCCCCGCTCTACGCAGGGCTGAACGTGGGTGGCTTCCTGATGGGGTCTGACGGGCAGAAGATGAGCAAGAGCCTCGGCAATGTTGTGAATCCCTTCGAACTGTCGAAACGCTACTCCGCCGATGCCGTGCGTTACTACCTGGCCAAGGATGTGCCATACGGGCAGGACAGCGCTGTCAGTGAAAAGGCATTGGTCGAGCGCTACAATGCGGATCTGGCCAATGATCTGGGCAATCTGGCGTCGCGGGCACGAGCCCTGTTGCTGCGCCATCTCGATGGGCGCCTGCCCGAGCCTGTGCAGACGGATGCGGATCAAGCTGTGATCGCCACCGGCATCGGCCTGGCGGCGCACGTGCGTGAGCAAGTCGGTGCGCTGCGGCTGTCGGCGGCGCTGGAAGAGGTCATGCAGTTCGTGCGCCAGTTGAATCGCTACTTCAACGATGAGCAGCCCTGGGTGCTGGCCAAGAACGAGGCGTCGAAGCCGCGTCTCGGGACGGTGCTCTACAACTGTGTCGAGGGCCTGCGCATCACGTCGATTCTGCTGGAACCGGCACTGCCGGACAAGGCGGTGCAGTTGCGGGACAGCCTGGGTCTGAAAGGGGGGGATCTGGCCTCCACCGAGACCTGGGGGTTGGCCCCGGCTGGCACCGTGATCCCCGCTGAAGCAGCGTTGCTGTTTCCCAGGGCGGAACTGGAAGAGACCCAGGCCGGGTCGCAGCCAGCGGCACAGCCCGTGGCAAAGACCGAGAAGAAGCGGGAGAAGACCGAGAAGTCGGGGCCTGCCGCTGGTGACGGCCAGATCAGCATCGACGACTTCAATCGCGTCGAACTCCGCGTCGCGCAGGTGGTCGCCTGTGAGGCGGTGCCCAGGACGGACAAGCTGCTGAAGCTGACCTTGAGCCTGGGAGATCTCGGGGAGCGTACGGTGGTCAGCGGCATTGCCGGTTCCTATGCGCCGCAGGATCTGCCAGGGCGCCGGGTCGTGCTGGTTGCCAATCTGCAGCCGGCGAAACTGCGCGGCATCGTGTCGCAGGGCATGATCCTGGCCGCCGAGGATGACGATGGCAATCTGGCCCTGGTTCATCCCGACAAGGAACTTGCACCCGGCGCCCGCGTGCGCTGAGCCACGAGCGTCGCTACAGCCCCTCGTCGGGTGCGGCGCCCTGCAGGTGATCGTGGTAGATACGGTCCACACGTTCGCGGCTGCTGCACAGGCGTCGGGCATCGTCACCGGACAGGTCCTGCGATGACGCCACGAGCTGATCGAAGGCGTCACTCAGGCGACGGCGTTCGGTGTCATTCACCAGCGCCGTCTGCGCCAGCGCGTACGCTGATACCAGTGAGGCTTCCTCCAGAGGACTGCTCGCGACCCACGAACCCGCGTCGCGTCCGAGGCGGGAGAGCAGATCGGCACGCAGGTGGTCGCCTCGGCGCCGTGGATCAAAGCGCGACAGGCGTTCCAGCAGATCGCGAACGGTTTCCAGTTCGCGAAGATCAAAAACCATCACTTCGGCGAAATAATTCAGGCCCGCTACGAGCCGACGAAGGTGGGACCACTGACCATCGAGGTGTTGACGATAGTCGCGTGAGATGGTTCGCTGAGCATCCGCCGGCAGGCCCAGGCTCTCGCAGATACGGACGAAGCGTCGGCGTCCGGCGTCGGTGATGACCCCATCCCCCTGGTAGACCAGCGGGAAGATACAACGGGCCACATCCCAGCGATCCTCGGCAGACAGACCCGCAGCGGCACGACGCGCCTGTTCCCCTGTGGTCGACAGGAGCTTGTGGGAGCCCTCTCCGGAGACACCACGAAAGCGCAGAAAACCTCGCAGCAGTCGTTCCCCTTCACCGCCCTCAGCACCCGCCATCTCCCGACTGAGACCGACGATTGCACTCAGGTGCCGCCTGCGGGCGCGGGCACGATTCAGCGACAGGGCACCGGTGACGGCACTCCCGGCTGCGCCCAGACCGGCCAATCCGCCGACCAGACCGCCCGCCAGGGGCACCCAGGCCGGCGGTGACAACAGACCCAGCGACAGCCCCACCGTGCCCCACACACCAAGAGAGCCGGTCCACGCGGTCAGCGCCGCCCAGGCCCCCCCGGCGACGCCGGCACTGCCGACGATGCCCCCCAGTAGCCGGCGGCGATGGCGTGAAAATGCCTCGGCCGCAACGTCGACGGCCCGGCCGCGCCGAACTTCTTTCAGCACGAAGGCCACCAGTCGCAGGGCGACATCGCGCAGCGGGGCGTCTCAAGCATCGAAGGTTGAGGGGGCCCGGGGAGGCCGGTATATTGGGCGCCACTGCAGGAAACTCAACCTACAGGAGGGACGGGAATGTCGAAGCGGATTCGGACGGGATTCATCGGTTGTGGCGGCAATGCTTCCTCACATATCGGCCGCGTGTTGCAGATCCCCGAGGCGGAGATCGTCGCCCTGTGTGATCCCAGCAAGGACAGTCTGGCGCGGGCGAAGGAACGCAACCCGGGCGCGCAGGATGTGCCGGAGTTCACCGATTACCAGAAGATGCTGGCAGAGGTCGAACTCGATGCTGTGCAGATCTCAACCCCCCACACCCTGCACTTCGAACAGATCATGATCTGTCTGGACAAGGGCCTCCACGTCCTCACGGAAAAACCCATGGTGTGCACCGTCGAGCACGCGCACCAGGTGATCGCCAAGGCCAGGCAGGTCGATCGAACGTTGATGATCGCCTACCAGCGGCATCTGCAGCCGGCCTACCGGTTCGTTCGTGACAAGGTGAAGTCGGGTGAAATGGGCGACATCCAGTTCGTTTCTGCCCTGCAGGACCAACGCTGGTATTCCGGCACGAAGGGCCTGTGGCGGCAGCAGCTGGCGCTCTCCGGTGGCGGCCAGTTGAACGACTCCGGCAGTCACCTGCTGGACATCGTTCTGTGGATGACGGGGCTGGGGGTGACGGAAGTCCAGGCCTTTCTGGAGAACTTCGAGTCTGAAGTCGACATCAATTCCGCCCTCACCCTCAAGTTCAGCAACGGTGCCCTCGGCAACCTGTCCATCGTCGGCAATTCACCGGTGGGTGGCGTGTGGGAGGATATCACCATCTGGGGCACCAAAGCCGTCGTCTACATCCGCAACGGCAAGATCACCTACAAGGCGGCCGACATGGACGATGTCGTCGAACCCGAAGGGCTGCCGGAGGCTTCGACGCCGGACCGGAACTTCTATGACGCCATCCTCGGACGTGACGAGGTGCAGGTGCCGCCTGAATGCGGTCTGCGGGTCATTGAACTGACCGAAGCGGCGTGGGAATCGGCACGCACCGGCAAACCAAGTCGCGTGCACAGCACATGAGTCGAGCTCTGAGTCCGGCGGACGTCCAGGCCTTCGAACGTGACGGCTACCTGCTGGTGCCGGAGTACTTTCCGGCAGCCGACATGGGCCGACTGCTGCGCGTGGCCCGCGGGGATCACGAACTGTCAGCAGGGGCCACGGATCGACACGACACGGAGGGTCGTGTCAGCCGCCTGTCGTTGCGCTACAATCTCGACGGCGAGGACGCCTACCGGGCCTATGCGCGGCACGAAGACATCATTGGCCCCCTCGAGCAACTGCTGGGGAGTGAACTCTACCACTACCATCACAAGATGATGATGAAGGAACCACACACCGGCGGTGCCTGGGAGTGGCATCAGGATTACGGCTATTGGTACGGTGCCTTCCTGTCCGCCAACATGGGCAGCTGCATGATCGCTGTGGATCGGGCCTCGAAAGCCAATGGCTGCCTGCAGGTCCTGCGCGGGTCGCATCGGGTCGGGCGCCTGGACCACGGCAAGAGGGGGGATCAGACCGGCACGGATCCGGAGCGGATCAAAGTGCTGCAGGAGCGGCTCGAGCTTGTCCATTGCGAGATGGCTCCCGGGACGGTGCTGTTCTTCCATAGCAATACCCTGCATCGGTCCGATCCAAACACGAGCCCGGACTCGCGCTGGGCGCTGATCTGTTGCTACACGGCGGTCGACAACACGCCCTTCACCGACACGGCTGCCGGCGACTTCACGCGCTTTCAGCGCTGGGACAACGACACGGTGTGCGCCGCCGTTCAGGCCCACGCAGA
>JAQCJA010000214.1 GCA_027593305.1 bacterium | reverse complement strand
CCCGCCATTCAGCAACTGCCCGACGGTGGCGCACATTTGTCCATCGATGCCCTCGGGCACCCGACGACGAGCCGCAACTCGATCCGCTGTCTGCGCCGGCGCGGTCGACACGTACAGATTGGCCTCACCCTCGGCGCCCACAGCGACATCTCGATCCCCATGAACGAGGTCATCGCCAGGGAGTTGACCATCCTGGGCAGCCACGGGATGCAGGCCCACCGGTACGATGCCATGCTTGGTATGATTGCCGCCGGGGCCCTCGATCCGGCGCGCTTGCTGGGCAGGACCGTGTCGCTGGAGGAATCGCCGGCGGAACTCGAGGGTATGACGAACTTCGCCCAGCAGGGGGTTGTCGTCATCGACCGTTTTTAGCGCCGACGTCATGCCGTGGCGTAGTTGACCTCCGGATACCATTCCTGGCGCTCGTCCAGAGCCAGATCCTGCGGGTACCAGACGGGGCTCAGCAGATCGATGCCGTGGAATCCGGATCGTCCCGTCAGCAAGGACCCTGGGGCGGACACGCACGCGATGCATGCGACCCTCCTTGCAGCAACTGTTGCGATCGGGGCACCCCGAGAGACGTTCCCTTCCCCCGCGTGGCTTGTCGCGTCGCCTCCCGGAGCACCCCGAAGCAGAAAGCTGCTCAGGCGTAGCCTGCGGCAGCCAGTCCAATCAGGAGGAACGATATCAGGACGCCCGCCCACAGGGAACGGCGAATCACTCGTAGTACCATGGCAGCATCTCCTCAATTATACCATATGATACCTCTTGGTATATACTATCGGCCGTTACAGGAGTCAACTGTCGTGATGTCTGTCACATCTGTTGAGAAAATTCTGCAACCCAGGCACCATCCACGAGGCGAGCGTCTGCGGCAGCCGACACGCGTCGCTGCCGGATCGATGCACTACGCCGTCAGGTACACAACCGCACGGCTTTCGGGCCCCCGAATCAGCGCCCGGTTTCTCGCCCGCACGCGCAGGTGATTGACACCTTCGTGCAGCACCCATGACCAGCGCGAGTCTGTCTGCGTCTGCCACGCACCATCATCAAGGCGGACCTCGAAGGCGTCCCACCAGGGCGTTACCGTATCCGCGTCGATGCGCAGCACGCCGGTTTCCACCGTCTCGCTCAGGGTCAACTGCACACGGTTGAGTGCTGGCTCCCAGTCCTGCCAGCGATCCGTTGTGTGGGCATACTCCAGCTTGGGCGGGAACATCGGGCTCGACCAGCAGTAGAACGCGCTCGATCCCCAGTTGCTGCTGACCCGCCAGGGGACCGGATGTGGGCGCGTGGCGAAGTCATTGCGCAGCGGCATCTGCAGATGGCCGATCATCAGCATGTCATGCTCGGCACCGTCAGCAAATACGGGCCCCCCGTGATTGGGTCGTCGGTAGGCGACGTTGACACTGGCTGGCGACACGCCGCCGGGCAGCTGCCCCGGGATCGGCCGGTCCCAGGTAACGGGTTGGGGCACAACATCACCAACGCGGTCGGCGATCTGGCGCAGACTCAGGGGTACGCCACTGTGGGGATCCACCATGTAGTAGTCACGGGTCGCATCGAGAAACACCCACTTGTCGAAGTCGTTCGACCAGACTTCGGTGACTTCGTGACCGTAGGTGTGTTTCGTTGAGATATTCACCCAGCGCGCCGGATAGCCGCAGGACAGGAGCGCCGCGATGAGGGTGAGATTGCAGTGCAGGCAGTGCCCCGCCCGGCGCGGTTGGTCGTAGGGTCCGAGCAGGCGGATCTCCCCCTCTTCGTCCCGTTCGAGCTGGGGCAGATCATCGTAACGCCAGGCGTAGGGGTTCAGCGGCTCAATGGGGATCCGGTAGGCCCAGTTCATGAGGCGCAGCTGCGCGGCAAATTCTGTGGGTGCCCCGGCGATGACGCGGTCCAGTTCGAAACGCTCACGCAGGTCGGCCAATGCCGCCGGCTCCTCCCAGGTGTAGGCCACGGACGAGCGTGTGACGGCGCCCTGTTGCAGCTCTGCAAGTCGGGCCCGCGGTTCGTCGCCCGGGGCCAGCTGTAGCGTCGCCCCGATCGTACAGCCCTGCAGTGCAGGCGACCGGGTGGGATCCTGGGTGCCCAGTGTCGCTTCGAACTGCAGCCAGCGCCCGGCGGGGGTCGGCCACTGCCCCCGCAACCCGGACACGGCAAGCCAATCCGACCACCCTGGCGCATCCTCGACGGGGGTATCGGCAAAGCGGACGCGCACATCCACGGTGCCGACGCCGGCGACGTGCCACTCTGCCGTGCAGCTTTCGACCGTCAGCCGCCGATGAATGTCTGCTGCTGCCTCTGCTGTCACGTCGATCGCGGGCGACCGATAGAACCCCTCGCGCTGGTGTTGATCGAGACTCACCCGTATGCAGTATTCGCCGCTGATTTCGTGCTTCTGCCCCAGGCCATGCGGCGTCCACGAAACACCATTGTCGAGACTTCTGGCGCTGCGCCCGACGGGGGATCGGGGCGGATCCGAGCCCCGTGACAGTTCGCTGTCGGCGGCAACCATCACCTGCCAGGGCGCCTCCGACCACATGTCGATCGTATTGATGCCGCTGCGCAGGGCCCCTGCCGGGAGTTCGACGACAAACCAGTTGTCGAAGTGTGACGGCGCCCAGTCGGACGTGTAGTAGTGCCGGCACTGCGGGTGGGCGAATTTCGTCGCCGGGCGCACGAGATCGACACCGTTCACCGACAGATGCAGTGGTACTTCGTTGTTCTCTGGCTCCACGCCGCACCAGGTCAGCTGCGCGCCGTGCACCCGACCGTCTTCGACGACGAGCTCCTTGCGAATGCGCACACCAGCGCCCAGCAGTTCAAACCACGAGCGCTCCGTCGCCCCCTCCGGCTGGCCGATGGCCGTGGCATCATCTTCAACCAGCACCCGGTTACACAGCAGGATGTGCTGATCCCGCGCATCGAACTGCAGCCCCGACAACTGGCCGCGCTCGTTCAGGTCCGCCGCGTTCAACTGAATACTCGTGGTTCGCTTTGTCATATCCGTCATCAGGCCATCCACTTCGGGTGATCGATGCCACTGTGATCCAAACCTGTTGTCAGATAACGGGTGCCACCGCTGGTGCCACCACTGGCAACATCCAGCAGCCACAGTTCGGACGGTTCGCCCGTCCTGGATCGACAGAAAGCGATCTGCGACCCGTCTGATGATGGCGTCGCACGGAAATCCCAGACGCCGTCTGCATTGCTGGTCAGCACCTGGCTGGTGCCGGCAAGGACATCCAGCAGACACAGCTCCGTGCCACCCCGGGCTGCGTCCGGCCGAAAATTACGATTGAAGTGATCATCCACCACCGGATTCTCCTGCAGCGGCCAGGGTGTCACCGAGCCCGGCTTCAACCGTACCCAGGTCACGTGCCGGCCGTCCGGCATCCAGTGCGGGATCTCGGATCCGCCCCCCTTCGTGTCCGGCCCTCCGTACACCGGGGACAGCCAGTGGGATTGATCCTCTGTCAACCTGTGGAAATCGGTCCCGTCGGGGCGCACGACACAGAGATCCGCGCGCATGTGTTCGGGGTCCTGTCGATGCCGGCAGTCGGCAAACAGCAGCCATTGCCCGTCCGGTGACCAGCTGGGCCCGAAGAACAGGTGCTCCGCGTCGCCGGCAACTTCGACGAGATCGGAACCGTCCCAGTTCATCACCAAGATCCGGTAGCCGCCGCGCTTCGACGATGTGTGAAAGACCACACGTTTGCCGTCCGGGCCGGGTTGCAGACAGTAGGAGAAACCGTCGTCGGGCAGGGGAACCTCGCTGGCATGGCCGCCGTCCAGATCACTGATTACGTGGCGGTTGACCCCCGCCAGGTTGTGACCGGTGATAATTCGATTTTCTCCGGGTAGCAGGCCCACGGCCGTCGCGTACGGCACCGGGCGATACCCTTGCAGCAGCGGCTCCAGGCGATCGGCATCGAGATCGTAGATCCACAGGTGGGTCCGGGTCGTGTCGAGGTGGCAGAGCCCCTCCTCCATGCTGAGCACGACGATGCGTTTGCCATCGGCGAAGGTCAGCGCCGGCGCCCAGTTGACCTGCCCCTCGATGCCGAAGCGATCGAAATCGATCACAGTTGTCAGTTGCGTCTCGCTGTCGATGATGCCGATGCTTGCCGACGTCTCGCCCTTTTCACCGCGATAGCTGCCGGCATTGACATGGTTGAACAGGATGCGGCTCATGGGCTCTTTCTGCCAGGGCTGCGGTCACTACATTCCCCACAAACAAACCACACACGGTCCCTCCCATCCAGCCCATCCCGAAGTGGAGTCCCATGCCCCCTACAGCACCCCGGCGGTATGCCGATATTGTTACCCGTATGCAATCGATCGATGGCGCCACGTGCCGGATCCTTGGCGACGCGACGGGTCACCCCATGTGGAGTCTGACCCTCGGCACGGCCGCCGCGGACCGGCAGCAGGTGCTGCTCACCGGCGGCGTCCACGGCGACGAGCCTGCCGGTGTCGAGGCTGTCCTGCAGTTCCTCGAAGGTTTCGGGGTGACCTATCTGGAGCGCTTCACCTTCTTCGCCATCCCCTGTGTGAACCCCTCCGGCTATGAGGCGGCGACGCGGGTCAATGGTGTCGGCCAGGACATCAACCGCTCCATGGCGGACGACGGGGTGATCGAGTCGGTCACGCTGCGCCGCATGTTGCAGCATCGCCGCTTCGATATCTTCCTCGATTTCCACGAGGACTACGAAGCGACAGGTTTCTATATGTATGAGGCACAACAGCAGGATCGGCTTCTCGGAGCGCGGATTGTCGACGCCGTGAAACTGATCGGCCCCATCGACGGTGTCGAAAACACCGATGCCGGCCTCGATACGCCGATCTCGGAGGGACTCTTCGGCATCAACCCGAAGTGGCGGCAACAGGGCTGGTCGGCCTATGGCTATTTCGAAGCAGCTACCCATGGCCTGCTGCCGGAGACGCCGTCGACGGCGTGGCCCCTGCAACAGCGTGTCGCCGCCCACCACGCCGCCCTGCGCATTGTTCTGGATCACTACAACAAGGAGCCCGCTTCGTGAAGGTCACCGCCATCGAGACGATCCGCATCGACGAGTTTCCCAACCTCCTGTGGGTGCAGGTCCGCACCGACGAAGGACTGACAGGTACGGGCGAGACATTCTTCGGTGTCGAGACGGCAGAGGCTCATATCCACACACTGATTGCGCCGTACCTCCTCGGTCAGGATCCACGGTTGGTGTCGCGCCACTGGTCGCACCTGATGGGATATGTGGGTTTCCACGGATCCAGCGCCGAGCAGCGCGGCCGCAGTGCGGTGGATATCGCCCTCTGGGACCTCTGGGGGCAGTCGACGGCACAGCCCATTCACGATCTTCTCGGCGGCACGGTGCGCGACGACATCCGCGTGTACAACACCTGCGCCGGCAACCGCTATGCGCTCAACAACCCGGTGCACGACTCGGCCAACTTCGGCATCGACACCACATCTTCCGATCGCTACGAAGACCTCGACGCATTTCTGCACCGCGCCGATGACCTCGCCCACAGCCTGCTGGAGATGGGCATCACGGGCATGAAGATCTGGCCCTTTGACTTTGCCGCTGAGGCCAGCAATGGCACCTACATCTCCGCAGCCGATCTCGACAAGGCCCTGACCCCCTTCCGCAAGATCCGCGATGCCGTGGGGGATCGCATGGATGTCATGGCCGAACTGCATGCTCTGTGGAACGTGCCCGCCGGGCGTCAGGTCATCGCCGCCCTCGAGCCGTACGCGCCATTGTGGATCGAGGATCCCGTATTCATGAATCAGCTGGACAGCCTCGGCCAGATGCAGGCGTCGACCCGCGTGCAGATCGCCACCGGCGAGACCCTGGGCGGCGTCGGACAGTTCAAGGAGTTGCTGCAGAAGGGCGGCTGTGGTGTGGCCATCATGGATCTGACCTGGTGTGGTGGCATCAGTGAAGCGCGTCGGATCACCGCCCTGGCCGATGCCTGGCACACGTCCGTTGCCTTCCATGACTGCACCGGCCCCATCGCGCTGGCAGCCTCAACCCACATGGCGCTGAATGCGAGCAACTGTTTCGTGCAGGAAATGGTGCGCGCCTTCTACTATGGCTGGTATGGGGATCTGGTGACGGCCCTGCCGCCCGTCGAGGACGGTCGCATCCGCGCCCCGGAGGGTTCGGGACTGGGTCTGGCGCTGAATGCCGACCGCCTGGCACAGCCCGATGTCCACATACGGCGCAGCGCCTCATGAGCAGCGAACGCCACATCATCCCATTCGGTGGCCTGCGCAAAACCGCGCAGCGTGTGCACCCCATCATCACCTATGCGCTGGACGCCACGGGCCGCTCACGGGTCCGCGTCTGTGACATCGCCACGGCCACGGGTGATGCCTCCAGGTACGACAGCTGGTTCCCGCCGGAGCGTACATGGGTAACGCAACTGCGACTGTTCGATCGAACCGTCGCCGATATCACGGAATTCCTCTGTGACCAGGATCTGATCTTTGTTGGTGGCGGCAACACCCTGAGCATGCTCGCCGTCTGGCGGGCGCACGGTGTCGACACTGCCTTGCGTGCTGCCTGGGATGCAGGGGTTGTGCTCACGGGCGGCAGCGCCGGATCGCTGGCCTGGTTCGAATGCGGCACCACCGATTCCTATCACGTCGACCGACTCGAGCCGATTCATGATGGCCTCGGCTTTCTGTCCGGATCCCACTGCCCACACTACGACGGTGAGGCCCAGCGTCGGCCGCTGTATCAGCGACTCATCAGCGAAGGTTTTGCTGCGGGCATCGCCATCGACGAGGATGCCGCCGCGCACTATGTCGATGGCGAAATCCGTGAGATCGTCAGCGCCAGAGAGGGTGCCACGGCATACCGAGTCGAAGTCGGCGCCAACGGCGCCGTCGTCGAGACACCACTGGTGGCGCGCGCCCTCATCTGACCAGATTGTCTGACCAGATTGTCTGGCCAGATTGTCTGATCGGGTCGGCTGGCCGTCAGGCCAATGGCGTACCCAGCGTCCGGTGGCGCTGCTGCCACTGCCACTTGTCACTGCCCGAGATCAGCGCCCGATGCCGCTGTTGCACCGACGTCGCAAGGAATTCGGCACTCGGCTCCTGGCCGTTCCAGGCCTGGAACATTGTTGGTGTGTAGCCGCCGATGACGATGACCCGTTCGCGGTCGCTGCGGATGTGCCCGGTGGCGTGGATCAGCGCCTCACCAAAAAGCAGCGTCGAACCGGCGCCACGACCTGGTGGATCAGCGAAGGGTCCTCGTACGCGCAGGCGATGATGTCCTTCCGCGGCGCCTTGATCTTGTGACTGCCGACGATACACACGGTGCCGCCGTCCTCCGGGCCCAGTTCCGTGAGATTCGTCAGGGTTTTCACGAAGGTGCAATGATAGAGGCCGTTCTCCGTGTACGTACCGACATCCGGCCTTGTCCCCGTGTGGAACCCGTAGCGGCGATCGGCGTCCGCCTCCGGATCACGCGAGTTGATTACGGCCTCCGACTCC
>JAQCJA010000213.1 GCA_027593305.1 bacterium | reverse complement strand
CGATTCGTTATCTTTGCAGACCGCTGCAGCAGGCTCGCCCGATTCCTCCGCTTCGATTCGCTCATTGCCCCGTTTGCTCATTTCTCCGGCTGACCCATTGTGACAACGATTATTGCAGCCATCGCCGTCGGTGTGCTCCTCCTCTGGGGAGGCATTGCCGGGCTCCTGCATCTGGTGGAGCTCTTTGAACGCAAGCACATGCTTGCCCTCGGTGCCTATACGACTCTCGTGTCAGGTCTGGTGATGGGCCTCGTTTTGTTCAATGCGCACGAGCGGCAGAAGGAACACCAGCGGGATCTGCAGGATCAGATGTCCGTCGTGACCACACGCCTGTCCGATCTCAGTGAGCGTCTCGTCAACCAGCTGGCAGAGAAAGCCGATCTGACCGCCAGCGAATTCGAGATCCGTGCCAATCTGCAGACGGAGCGCTCCCAGCACGGCAACACACGGGACCTGCTGGCCGAACAACAGCGCCAGTCTGAGCAGTTGCAGACCACCCTCGCCAGTGAACGGAAGCTGCGCCTCGCCTATCAGGAGGAGATAAATCGTCGACTCGACGAGCGTTTCGCCCAGCAGGATGAACAACAGCGTTCGATCCGTGATTTCCTCGACGTGCATCAGCGCGCCGTCCAGGGGATCCAGAAGCAACTGGCAAGCGTCCAGGACGATCTCACGAAGCTCAACACGAAAACCTCAGAGATCGCCACGGGTCAGACCAACCTCCTGGGCCGCGTCACAGCGACCCGTGAGATCGGCGACCTGAACCAGCAGAAACTCGAGGCCCTTGCCCGCAGTCAGGCGGCCCTCCACGACGACCTTGTGCGCACGATGGCGCAGGTCGACAGTCTTTACTCTTGGAAGAAGAAGTAGTGGAAGGAGAACGAAGTCGTATGACCCAAAGAATCACCCAGCAGCCCTGGCGTCGCGTCACGCCGTTCCTGGTGACCATGGCCGTCGCCCTTGTCAGTGCCTGTGGTCCCAGCGAGGAAGAGCTTCGCCTCGAGGAGTTGACGTCGGAGATGTCGGCGGCCAACGCCGTCATCGACTCCCTCAACTACACCGTCGAGTCATCGAATCTGCTCATCGATGAAATGCGGTCGCGCGTCGACTCGCTGCAGCAAGTCGACCAGAAGCTGCTCGAATCTGTGCAGCGCCTGAACCGCGAGGTCCGTCAGTGGCGCGACCTGGCCAGTGACCGCAAGAAGATGAACGAGCAACTCACGGCCGAAGTGGAACGTATGAAGCGTGAGAAGCAGGCCGATCAGCGCTCCATCGATCGCCTGCGGGCTTCGGCAGACAGCATCAACACCGCCCTGCTGGAGGCGCACACGAGCATCCGTCGTCAGGAAGACCACCTCAAGCGCATGGATATGGAACTGAGCCAGTCCCGTGACGAGGTCGCCCTGCTGCGGCAGGCGGAAACATCGGTCCGCGTCTACGCCGCCACAGAGGACTACCTGAAGGAAAACGGCTATCTCGATTCCGGCCGATCGCTGGGCCGGGCCTTCCGCAAGACCTTCAAGCTCATCAAGCGCATCGATCCGTCGGACCCGCGCATGCAGCTGGCCCCCATCGGCGAACCCTTGTTGATCGAGGGTCAGATCGACGCTCTGGTCGACCGCTTCGGCGAAGTCAAGAAGGGTGACAGCTATACAACGAAGAAGGGCGAGGGATCCCGCATTGAGGTGACCTTCACCGACGAGCTTCTCGGTGGCTCCGACGTTCTGGTGGTAGTGCAGAAGTAAACAAGGTCTGCAAGAAGATCTGAAAGGGGGGCCTCCCTGGCGGGAGGCCCCCTTTTTCTGTTACCAGCCGTGCATGTAGACGGCGGTACGCACCTTTCTCCCCGACAGAGCCGTCGACAACAGCGAGTCGGCGAGGGCCGCGTGACGGACCACCGTCTCCCGGCTGCCGCCGCGGTTGATCAGGTGCAGATCGGTCTCCGGCTCCGACACGAGCGCCGCAAGCCGACGCCGCAGGCTCCATTCGTTGAGTTCCCTATCGATGGCGATGCCGTCTCGGGACAACCCGTATCCGTGCCCGGTGTAAACCACAATCAGGTCCCCTTCCTCGGGGTCGTGCTGATGTACCCGCCATACGGGGCTGGCCACGTTGAGAATGAGAATGCCAAGACAGAGCATGAGCATCATGATGCCGAGGAACAGCTCCTTGCTGACGTCATGCTCCTCAGCATCCTGCTCAACCTTCTGCAGAAAGCCCATACGGCCTATTCTTGTCCTTCCTCACGTGCTGCCAGCCACTTCTCCTCGATCGCAGCGAGCCGCTGCACCAGATGATCGGCGTATTTGCGCAATGGCAGGAACGCGACGAGAGCCACCAGGGTTGTCTGGAAGGCCAGCACCAGCCCCGTCGCCATCGACGCCAGTACTTTGAAGGTTTCCGTCGCCTCGGTGATGCGCCCGAGTTCTTCCGCCATCAGCAGGATGCCTGCCACCGTGCCGAGGTAGCCATAGAAAGGCAAGCGGGACTGGTCCCGTCGAGCATTGAGCAGCGGCGTACCGATGACACCGAGGATTTCGGCTACCACCTCGTCGTCGCGGGTCTTCAGATCGGTGTAGTGGCGAAAGCGGGCGCGCAGCACGGTGAGCCGTTCCCGGCGCCGTGCCCCGAGACTGTCAACCGGCGGCCGCGCCCCCCACCCCTGTTCCTCGTGACGGATCAGCAGAGACAGTCGCAGCAGAAAGAAAAACTGCATACCAACACTGGCCGCCACCAGCAGGTAGGACGCCCGACCGATCCACTCGACCGGATGGAAACCACCGGCATACGCGGCGAAGTACAACACGAGAAAACCGACGACCGCGCCGGTGAGGGCACCGCAGATCACGGCCATATGTGGCAGCCCCGGCGTGGCGATGCCGTAGGCCGCCTCGGTTACGCGCAGCCGCCGCGCCCGCCAGAGAAACCCCACAGCACCACTGGCCCCACAGGCTACGGCGAACAGTACCGCTACCAGAATCGACAATCCACTCATGAATGCCTCAACGCCTCCTGCTCCCAATCTACGGCATGCCACAGCCGCCACCCACGCCAGCAGTGAAATCCCGTCCAGGTGCACAACCCGAGTACCATCAGGGCCATACGCCAGAGGAAGGCCGTTGAGGGGCGAACGAAAGTGACGGCGGCGCTCCCTGTCTGGCTCGACAATCCGTCACCCCGCCCTGCACCCGGTGTGCCGATATCCGTCGGTGGGCGGTAATCGGCACGCCTGGCAATGGCATTGGCTCTGGCACTGGTTGCTGCCGTGCCTGCTTCGGGCAGTGGCGCTGCCGCCGTCGCCGCCTGGGGGCCACGCAGTGCCCGCGCCGCATGCAGCACGAGTCGTTGTTCGGCTGGCGGCAGTTGTCGTGCCCATTGATCCACAGTCTGGGCCACGGCAAGATCGGTTGCCTCTTCCAGAGGCGCCGCCTTACCCAGGGTATAACTCAGTCCCTTGACGATTGTGCCGGCCCGGGCCCGCAGATATGGGTCCGGCCTCGTGGCCCCGCGCGAAAGTCGTGTCGACAACTCATGCCGGCGCTCCTGCAGGCCGACGAGACGACGGACCGATTCGTGAAATTCCATCGCCTTCTGCTGCAGCCGCGGCAACGCCGCAACCACTGGCGCCCGCCGGGCTGCGTGAGTCACGTCGCTGGCGCGAAAGTGCACACGAAGCTCGACAGTGCCGAACAACTGCGGCCCCCACATCACCGCGGCACCCGGCAGGTCGGGTTGCGTGTGGGCGTAGTAGATCTCCTGTGCCGGCCTGCCTGCCTGATCCCCCGTCGCCACCTCCCAGCCCTGCCCTTCCACCGTCGTCAGCACCGGTCGCAGGCCGGTATCATCCTCGATGTAGAGCCCCGCCATGAAACCACTCTCCACCCGGTCCGTGTCCCAGCACTGCGCCGTCAGGACGTTGTCGACCTGCAGGTAGATCTCGGGTATCTCGATCCGGGTCGGCGTCAGGCGGGTTTCACCGACGGGTGCACCATTGAGATAGACGCGGGCTTCATCGTCGGCCCACATCAGCAGGACCAGCTTCGTGCCGGCTGGCAACTGCGCCCCGGGGGTGACTGCAGCATCGGCGAGTCGGGTCATGCGCTCGGCGGAATACAGTCGCACCAGCGTATCGATGGCGGCGGCGACTTCGTTGTATTCGCGGCGCAGGGCCAGGGCCGCCGGAGACGGCGTGTAATCCTGTGCCACAGCCTGTGAGATCATGAACAGGCTCAGAATCCAGCAGAGCCTCACGGCGCACCCCCAGCACGAGCGCCGGCTTTGGTGTCCGACGTCTCAGCACCGACCTGGGTGCGCATGGTGGCACCCATCGCCTTGAGCGCATCGATCCGCTCCTCGATATCGGCCTGGTCGCCCAGGGTTGGCGCCACCGAAGCCTGCACGCCCAGATCCGTGATATGGCGCTCCAGTGAGGCGATCACGGCGCGCGCCCTGATCGTGTCTGTCTGAGCGATATAGGCCTGGAACAGTTGCTCAAAGTCGGCTTCCGTCGCGGCATAGAAATCGACGCGCAACTGCAGAACGCGCACGCGTTCCTGCTCTTCGATATCCTCACTCCCGGGGATGTCCGGCAACGGTGGCGCTACGGCAACGGGCGGCACCGGGATACCCGCCGCCTGCAGTTCGTCAGCGAGCCGTTCCCCCAGTTGCTGCCAGCGATCAGCCTCGGCTGCCTGGGCGCTGCGGCTGGCGCCGGAAACCATCTGCGCATTCTCCCGCATCATGCGCGCCCGGCCGTGGGCGACGACGACCAGATCCCTGGCGCTGTCATGGTCCACCAGGAACAGGTACAGACGGAAGAGCGACAACACCTCGTCCTGCCCCGTCGAGTAGAAATCGATCTGCGCCTGTTGCCGCAGGGCGCGCTGACGGATCTCCGACTTGAGGCTGGCGAGCATCGGCTGCCAGAAGTGGTCACGCAGATCTGGCATGAGCGCTTCGGCGCGCAACAGGGCATCACGGGCCGCATCGGGCGACTTCATATAGAAGTAAGCCCGCGCCAGATAGACCCAGACTTCCGCCTTGTAGCGGAACTGTCGCACCGACAACTCGAAGCGCTGCGCTGCTTCCTCGTACTCACCGGGCATGTAGGCCAGTCGTTTGTCGACGCCGAAGGAGAGGCCCACACCGGATTCGATGTAGATCCCCTCGTCAAACAACTCGGACTCCGGAATCCGCATCCTCTCATTGAGAAACTCGATGCCGACAACCTCCTCCTGAGCCCCGACAACACGGACCAGGACCAGGATTGAGAGGAGGATCTGCAAGCGGGTTACCACCGTCGGATCAGAAGTTCGACTTCGACTGACCACCATCCACGTTCAGACAGGCACCGAGAACCCAACTGGCTTTTGCCGAGGCCAGGAACGTGACGACAGATGCCACCTCCTCCGGCGTGCCGAAGCGGCCCCCGGGAATGTTGTCCTCGACGAACCTGGCCATGGCTTGCGGATCTGCCTGCTGTCGGCGTTCCCAACTGCCACCGGGAAAGATGATGGAACCCGGGGCGACACTGTTGACGCGGATGCCAGACCTCGTCGCCTCGATGGCAAGGTTTGAGCTCATGCTGATCATGGCAGCTTTGGCGGCGTTGTAACTGATGGGTCCGCCGTTCTCCCGGCCGAAAATGCTGGAGACGTTGACGATGCTGCCTTTGCCGGCAGCAAGAGCCGAAAAGGCGGCACGTGACACTCGCACGGCAGAGAAGAAGCTCAGATTGAACACCTTGAGCCATTCTTCGTCAGAGATCTCGGCGAAGGGCGTCCACACGGAGCCCCCAACATTGTTGACCAGCACGTGGATCTGCTCGCCGAAACGAGCCTTCGCCGCTGCAACAAAGGCATCCGCTGCTGGCGTCTCGGTGACATCACCGACAAAGGCCTCGACCTCCACACCCGTCTGGCGGATTTCAGCGGCCGCTGCCTCCAGGGTCTCTGCCGTGCGTCCGCAGATGCACAGATTGGCGCCCTCGGCAGCCAGTGCCAGAGCGATGCGATTGCCAATGCCACGACTGGCTCCGGTGACCAGAGCCACCTTGCCTTTCAGTCCAAGATCCACACCTGTTCTCCTGTTGGCGGGACGACCTGCAGGTCCGTCTGCAGCGCTCCCGGATTCACGACGAAGAGCGCCACGATATAGATGCAGCACATGACGAGCAGCACCATGCCCTTCCAGCGCTCGAAGCGGTGCCCCCAGCGCATGAGACTCAGCATGGTGAAGACGATGATAAGCATCGCCGGGAACATGAAGTGTATGACGTCTGCCGGCACAACCAGATCCTGCACGGTGGCCGAAGCTCCGGCGATCCAGCAGATATTGAGAATGTCGGCGCCCAGGATGTTGCCCACGGCCAGGCTGCCCTGGCTCTTGCGCGCTGCAGTCACACACGTGGCAATCTCCGGGATCGAGGTTCCCAGAGCGACGACGACAAGAGCGATGATCACGTCGGAAACACCGGCGGCGGTGGCTATCACAGGCGCCGCCAGCACGATCCCATGGCTGCTCACCAGCACGCCCGCCAGGCCGATGGTCAACAGACCCAGGATCGTCGGCCAGGTTCGCGGCCGCGTCTCGAAGTCGACCTCCTCCGTCATCAGCGGACGTCCGCGCCGCTGTTCCCAGTAGGCGTAACCAAGATAGGCGATGAAGCCGCAGATCAGCAGCATCCCCTCACCACGCGACAGGGTCCCGTCGGCGCACATCCAGTAGGCGCCAACGTGGGCGATGACGAGAAACACGGTGGCGGAGCGAAGAATGATCCGGTCGATGACAACAACAATGGGTGAGAACAGAGCCACCAGAGGCAGGGCGATGCCGTCGTCATAGATGACGGAACCCACGGCATTGCCCAGAGCGATACTCGCCTTGCCGTCGAGGGCGGCCTGGATCGACACAGCCAGTTCCGGGGTGGTTGTGCCGATGCTGACGATGACGATGCCGATCAGAATCGGCGGCACCCGCATGCGCCGCGCCAGATCCGCGGCGGCCTCGACCATCCAGTCTGCACATTTGACCAGCAGGACAAAGGCTGCCACGAGCAACACCAGCGCACCGATGACGCCCTGTCCGACCAACCATTCCATACCGGTCTAGTCCAGGTAGCTGTCCAGCAGACGCTGGGCGTTGCCGCAGGTTATGCGCGCGAATACGTCGTCGGGCAACTGCAGATCCTTGAGATGATCCATGAGCCGGCTGTCAAAGTAATCCCGCCCGAAGAGCAGTCGGTCGGCGAACTCGACCAGAAAGTCATGGCCGAACTGGCGATCCCGATCGATCGCCTTGAGCCCCGATCCTGCGGACAGATCCGCATACAGATTGGGATAGGTCCGCAGCATCTGCGATACCCGTCCCCCGGGAAGCACCGGGCCATCCGGATACGACTCGGTACGGTGGCGGTCATCGTTGGAGATGTGCGCCCAGAAGCCCGGTGCGTGGCCAATGAAGATCGTCTGCGGGCAGGCCGCCACCGCCCGCTCGAAGGCGTGGATGCCGCCCCC
>JAQCJA010000212.1 GCA_027593305.1 bacterium | reverse complement strand
CGGTGTACTCATCCGACAGCAGCTGCCGGAGGGGGACGTCGACGAACTCCGGGTCGCCGTACCAGGCATCACGATCGGCGAAGGCAAGTTTCAGCGCTTCGACAGCCAGGTGTATGTAGTCGGCTGACATGTGCCCGAGGCTCTGCACATCGAAGCCTTCCACCAGACGCAACGCCTGCAGCAGGGCGGGGCCCTGTGTCCAGGTGCCACACTTGCACACCGTGTAACCGCGATAGCCGACGGTGGCGGGCGCTTCGATGCGGGTACGGTGAGCCTGCAGATCGGCCATGCGCAGGAAGCTGCCGTGGCGAACAAAATCCGCCTCGAGTTCGGCGGCGATATCGCTGCAGCGGGCGTTGCGTCCGTAGAAGCGGTCACAGGCGGCCTGCAGTTTTTCCTCGCGGCTGCCACGGGTCAGATGCTCCTCTTCGACCATGCGACGCAGGGTATGGGCCAGCTTCGGCTCCCACTCGCGTGAGCCGGTATCGAGGATCGCCAGCGTCGGCCCTATGACTTGCGCCAGGGACAGGGTGCCGTACTGCTGCAGGGCGGTTATGCACAGATCCACGACGGAGGGCACGGGCGCCATCTTCATATCTCCCGGCCCGGGAATGCCATTGGCCATGTACCAGTCGATGGCCGCCTGCGACAGGGGTGCGCGCCCCATACCCGAGAGGGACTTCACCTGCTGGCTGCGGGCATCATAGATCAGCAGCGGCACTTCGCCGCCAATGCAGCAGGCGATATGGTCGGTCACCTGCAGGGCGAAGATCGTTGCCACCGCAGCATCGGCGGCGTTGCCACCGGCGGCGAGGATCTGCAGGCCCGCATCGACCGCCCCGGCGCCGCCTGCGGCAATGGCACCGACGCGGCTTTCGGCCTGCCAGCCGATGGCTTCGACATCTGTGTTCATGAGGAGAACTCCGCAAGGACGGGGGCATGGTCGGAGGGACGATCCCAGGTGCGTGGCTCGCGATCGACACGGGACAGGTTGCAGGTGTCTCTCAATGCGGCCGACACAAGTATATGGTCGATCCGCAGGCCGCGATTGCGCCGAAAGGCGCCCATGCGGTAGTCCCACCACGAGAAAATCTCCGCTTCCTGCTCGAAGAGCCGGAAGGTGTCGGTGAGTCCGAGTCCGAGCAGTCGCTGAAAGGCCTGACGCTCCGGACCGGAGACCAGCACCTGCCCGGTCCAGCCCGCCGGGTCGTGCACGTCCGCGTCTTCCGGGGCGATGTTGAAATCGCCCACCACGGCAAACCGCTCATGCTGCTGCAGTTGCGCTTCGATGTAGCGGCTGCACTTTTCCAGCCAGTCAATTTTGTACTCGTACTTGTCGGAGCCAACTTCAGCACCGTTGGGCACGTAGAGATCGAGGAAACGCAGATCGCCGACGGTGACACCCATGACCCGCCGCTGGGGATCGTCCAGCCCGGGAATGTCGGTGACAACGTCCGCCGCCTCCCCCAGGGTGTCCCTGCGACTGAGGACGGCCACGCCGTTGTAGGCCTTCTGCCCGGCGAAGACAACGTGATACCCGGCGGCGTCGATCTCTGCGGCAGGGAAGCTCTCATCAACAAGCTTCGTCTCCTGCAGTCCCACGACATCGGGCGACTCGGTTGCCAGCCACCGCAGCAACTGCGGCAAACGGACCTTCAGCGAATTGACATTCCACGAGGCGATCTTCATGACATAAGTTTCCATGCAGCAAACTCTAGGGGCTGCGGCGGTCGAGGTCCACGGTTGACTTTGATCATCCCACAACGGTAGCCTAGCCCTCGCCGATCCACGGCCTCAGTGCACGCCGACCACTCTACGAGAAGGTGAGGCCGAGGCCGGCGAAGGCGTTGTTGAGAGCGTGAATGGCTGCCGTGACTCCGAGGGCGTGCCACAGGGAGACCTCGCGCCAGACGAGAAACGCCGTGGAGAAGACGATGAAGGTCCAGAAGATGCATACGCCCCAGATCGGCGCGCTGAGCGAATGCAGCACAGCCCACAACGCCGCTGAAGCGATCACGGCATAACGCCGCCGTGGCAGCACGCGCACCAGCAGCGCCAGGATCGGCGCCATGAGCAGCGTCTCCAGGACGGGTGCGACGACGACGATCTGCAGCAGCAACATCCCCGAACTCATCTCAAAAAGGTTGCCCCACTGGCCTTCGTCGAAGAGGTACTCGGCACCGACAAGCTGGGCGATGATGGATGCCATGGTGGCGATGGCAAACGTCGGCAACATGGCCACGGGCCAGGCGCGCAGGGCGTAGTGCAGCGGATGCACCCCCCGGTCCAGCAACAGCTGCCGGAACAAGCCGATCAACGGAACAAACCGATCAAGCGAACAGGCCCTGACTTTTGACGGCAGCCAGCGCCTCGCCCATGGCGATGAGGGCCTCGTCGATGTCGCTGTCGGCGAGACAGTAGCTGGTGTAGAGCACGGAAAACAGGATGACACCGCGGCGCAGGCACTCCCCTTCAAAGGCGACGCGAGCCTCGGGGGAGGGCAACTGCAACTGACCTAGCGGCGGCAACCCGGCGATGGATACGGGCACATCCAGTTTGCTGGCCAGGGCGGTGATGCCATCGTGCAGCCGCCGACCCCGAGCCCACAACGTGCCGATGACATCCTCACGAGCGTAGATCGCCAGGACGGCTCTGGCGGCGGCCAGACCGAGGGCATCGCCGCCGAAGGTGGAGGAGATGACGACGTCGCGGACTTTCTCCATGATGTCGCGCCGGCCAACATAGGCCGACAGGGGTACACCATTCGACATGCCTTTGGCGAAGACGGCCAGATCCGGTGTGACGCCGAAGTACTGCTGGGCGCCGGCGCGGGCCAGGCGGAAGCCGGTGACGATCTCATCGAAAATGAGCAGCGCCCCGTGCCGCGCCGTCAGGCGGCGCAGATCGGCAAGAAACCGGTGACCCAGTTCGATATCGGCATATGAACAGGCAACACTGACGGCGGCGATCTGCCGGCCACCCAGCGCATCGAAGGCGGCCTGGAAAGGGGCGATATCCCCCCAGGGCAGGGCGCGGTAGACCGTACGGACTGCCTCGGGGACGCCCGCTCGCCCCATGGTGTTCAACCAGCCGTGGTAGCCACAGGTGATGATGTGATCGCGACCGGTGAACCCGCGAGCCAGCCGGTGTGTGGCCGCCATGGCTTCGCCACCGGTCTTGAGAAAACGGACAGATTCGGCACAGGGTATGATGTCAACGAGGGTTTCAGCGACTTCGATTTCGAGGGGGTGGGCGTAGCTGAAGACGACACCGTCGGCCAACTGGCGGGCAACAGCATCGTTGACCTCGGGGAAGGCGTAGCCCAGTGTGATGGGTCCCAGCGCGCAGCGGAAGTCGATGTACTCGTTGCCGTCCACATCCCAGACACGGCAGCCGGACCCACGTTGCAGGTAACAGGGCTCGGCGCCGCGCAGCGCCGCCCGCGGTGCCTTGCTGTGCGTCTGTGTGCCCATGGGGGTGACGGCCAGAGCGCGATCGTACAACGCCCAGGATTGGCTGACGGTTCGGGTCACGGACTGACTCACTTTGCTGTTGCGCGGCAATGGCCGGCCGAAATGACCGGCTGGGCTGGCCATGGGTTGGATCATACACTCGATCAAGCTGTCACCGTCAGCAAGGGGCGCCCTGCTGGCGGCGGTGGGGCCGGCAGCGCTTCTTTCGCATCCTACCCAGGGATGTGGAGACGAAGATGAGCGAGCTCGATCTGACGGTGCAGTATTTCCAGGACAGCCCCGCCGAGGGTCTGCCCTGGCGGGAGGAGCACTTCATCCGGCGCCGCGTCGGCATGCGCCTGCCCGTGGCGCAGACGGCGCTGGTTCTGGTGGATACATGGGACAACCACTTCATCGAGAGCTGGCTGGAACGGGCGGAGAAAGTAACGCGGGAAGCGGTCGTACCTGTACTGCAGGCGGGGCGGGCGGCGGGACTGACCATCGTCCATGCGCCGAGTCCCAGCGTGACACCGGCTTTTCCCCAGCACCTGAAACGACATCGAGCGGCTCCCCCGGTTGCGCCGCCGGATTGGCCGCCGGCCGAATTCCGTGCCCGTCAGGGCGCCTATGCCGCCTTTCGCGGCCCACGGGCGCAACCTCCGGGCATTCCCGACATCGACATCGGCATGTCACCCCACATTGATGTACAGGACGAGGACTTCGTGCTGGAGACGGGACTGCAACTGCATGAACTGTGTCGGGCGCGTGGCATTGTGCACCTGATCTACTGTGATTTTGCGACGAACTGGTGCATCCTGGGTCGCGACTACGGCATGCGTTCGATGGCCCGCTATGGCTACAACATGCTGTTGCTGCGGCAGGCAACGATGGGTGTCGAGTATCCGGATACGGTCGCCACGTGCCAGGCGACGGAATTGGCCATCCGCGAAGTGGAGACGCAACTGGGATTCTCTGCGGCAAATGCGGATTTTCTGGCAGCCTGTACTGCGGCCCGTGCTGCGGCGTGTGACTCCTGACCGACAAGCCCATCTCCCTGTCACCACAAGAGATTCCGGCCGCCACCAGAAGCCTGCGCCATCCGGCGTACCTGCGACTGCTGGCGTCGACGCTGGTCACCTACGGGGCCCGCTTCCTCGACATGACCATGCTGTCCTGGCTGGTGGCGCAGCGGACGGAGGAGCCTCTGCCGATTGCCCTGCTGAGCTTCTTCCGCTTCGCGCCGTTTCTGCTTCTGGGACCGGCCGTCGGCTTTGTGGCGGATCGTTTCCCGCGACTGCGTGTGGTCCGCGCAGCGCAGACGGGACTGGCGGCCCTCGCTGTTGCCATGGCGACGCTGTTGTCATCGGAGGCTCTGGAGCTCTGGTACGTCTATCTGTACGCCCTGGTCCAGGGGCTGTTGTTCATCCTCGATTCAACATCACGCCGCTCCTACCTGGCCGGTACTGTCGGTTCCAGCAATGTGACGACAGCTCTGTCCATCGATATGCTGGGTATGACGGTGTCGCGTATTCTCTTCGCCAATGCCGGAGGCGCCCTGCTCAGCGCCTCGAGCCCGCGCTGGGTCTATGTGGGGCTGGCGCTCATGGCGCTGCTGTCGGCGACCCTTACCTGGCGTCTGCCACCGTTGTTCCGCAACCGCGACAAGACCGAACGCGAGCCTTTTCTTGTCTCTCTGAAGGGGGGCATTGGTTTCGCCCGGTCCAACAGGGTCGTGTTCGGCGGCTTGCTGCTGGTGGCCCTGTCCAACCTGACGGCTTTCAGCTACGAGGCCATGGTGCCCGCCGTGGCCGATCAGGTATTCCACGCCGGTCCGGTGGAGTTCGGCTGGTTTCTCTCGGCCACCGGCGTTGGCTCGTTGCTCACGGGTCTGTGGCTGTCTCTGCGTCGAACCAAAATGGCACGCCCGGGCCTGGCGGGGCTGACGGCGGCGGCAGGTCTGCACGGGATGCAGATCCTGTTCTCCTATGCCGATACGATGGCACTGTCGCTACTGGGACTGGCCGTGATCGGAGCAGTCGGCACCGTCTTCAGCATTTCGCACTCGAGCCTGTTCCTGACGGCCACCCCCGATCACCTTCGGGGACGCGTACTGGGACTGCAGGTGGTGATGATCGGTACGTTTCCGCTGAGCAGTCTGCTCGTCGGCTGGCTGGGGAATCACGTAGGACCGCTGGTGGCCATTCGCTACATGGCCCTGGCCGGGCTTGTGTGGGTCGCGCTGCTGGTGCTGCTGGTGCCGGAACTGCGGCGCCGGGTCGACCTGGAAACGTAGAATCTGTGCAGGGGTCACAGGAAAGAGGAAAACACGATGCGAAATCATCCGCTGGACGGGGTCCCCCGGGCAGAACTGAAGATCACCGACGTGCGCGTCCTGCCTCTGTCCTACGTCGACCCCGGGCAGGACCTGTGGCGTTGCAGTGGCTACCAGGTATGGAAGACGGACGGTGCCATCACCCAGATCTTCACCGATCAGGGATTGATCGGTATCGGTGAAGGGTCGCCCTACGAAAATCCCGCCGAGATCAAGCACTACACCGAGTCCGTGATCCGACCGTTGCTGCTCGGCAAGAATCCATTCGACGTGGAATTTCTGGTCAATCGCGGCAATGACTCACGACACAATCGGGCGCCCTGGGCCGGCATCGATACCGCCTGCTGGGATCTGATCGGCAAGGCCACAGGCAAGCCGGTGTACGAACTGCTGGCCACGGATGGGGCGCCGGTGCGTGACATCAGCATCTACGCCAGCGCCGGCGTCGAACACGAATGGTACAACAACGGTGCGGAGGCGCTCATTGCCGAAGCTCTGCGCTACTAGGAGCAGGGCTACGACGCCTTCAAGTTCCGTCCCGGGACGGACTGGAAATCAGCAGGCATGAATCTGCATCGCTACGTGCCGATTCTCGAAAAGTTGCGGGCGGCGGTCGGTCCCGACTTCCGACTCATGCACGAGGGGCTCGGCATGTCGCTGGGTTCGCTGGAGGCGATCATCACCGACTTTGCGCCCGTGCTGGAGGGTCTTGGATTCTACTGGTTCGAAGAGGCTTTCGGCGGCACCAGCCTGGATCACCTCGAGCTCTTTCCACGGTTGAAGGAGGCGATGCCATCCGTGCAGATCTCCGGCGGAGAACGGTTTCTGGATCGCTTTGAGGCGCAGCAGTGGCTGGACGCCGGTGTCCTCGACATTGTGCAGACGGACTGCAATGTGACAGGCCTTACAGAGAACTGGTACATCGCGCGGGCGGCGCATCTGCGGGGGATCAGCATCCCGCACAACTGGCACGGGGGCGGTTCGACCATGGTGAATGCACACTTCGTGGCGGCCATTGCCAACCGCCAGTACTGCGAACTGAACCAGACCAACAACCCGCTGAAAGAAGGCATCTTCACAGAGCCACTGACAGTCGACAAGGGTGTCATGCGCTTGCCGGACAAGCCCGGATATGGTGTCGAACTGATCGACGACGTGGAAAAAGTGTTCCCCTATGTCCCGGGGTCGTATCAACGTCCCAACCTGAGAGTGCAAACCAAATGAAGCGTGTGTTGTTGACGGGCAGAAACGGCACGGTCGCCGACGCGATGCAGAAACAACTTGCCGACACGTACGAGATATCCGGCATGAGCATTCCCCGCATGGATGATGTGATCAGCGCAACGGGAGCCACAACATGGAAAGACCTCCGGGACGCCTATCGCAATCGTGTGATGGAGCAACTGGAGGCGGCGTTCAAGGGCAAGGATGCCGTTGTCCACCTGGGCTGAATCCACTCAACATCCTCGTCGTTGATTGTGTCTACCAGGCGGCGATCGCGGCAAACGTACCCCGCATCTACATGGCCAGCTCCGTGCATTCGTACGATTTCACGGACCTCATGCAGGTGGACGACGAACCGATTCCGCCCTTTCCTGATACGCGCGAAAATGCCTTCGGCGTCGGCACCACCAGTCTCTATGGTGTGAGCAAACGCTGGATGGAGACGGCGGGACAGTTCTACGCCAAACGCCTCCAGGACGGGCAGAAGATTCTGTGTGTGCGTCTTGGCGCCGTCGGGCGAGAGGAGAG
>JAQCJA010000211.1 GCA_027593305.1 bacterium | reverse complement strand
CCCCCGTGCGTTTGCCGCCGGCGGTCGGGGCGTTGGCCAGAATCCGATCCGCCAGGCGCGAGAATGGCAGGCTCTGCAGATACACGGTACCCGTGCCCTGCAGGGTCGCCAGGAACATGCCTTCGCCGCCGAAGAACATCGACTTGAGGCCCCGCGTCATCTCGATGTCGTAGCTGATGCCGGGGCTGAAAGCCACGAGACAACCTGTGTCGACACGAAGCATCTGACCCCGCAGCTCACGTTTGATCACCGTGCCGCCAGCGTGGATGAAGGCCATGCCATCGCCACGAAGGCGCTGCAGAATGAAGCCTTCCCCGCCGAAGAAGCCGGTGCCAAAACGCCGGGTGAAGGCGATGCTCAGCTGCGTACCCAGAGCGGCACAGAGGAAGGCGTCCTTCTGGCAGATCAGTTCCCCGCCGATGGTCGCCATGTCCACGGCGATGATGTGGCCGGGGTATGGGGCGCCAAAAGCGACACGCGCCCTGCTGCGCCCGGCATTGCGAAAGTGGGTCATGAACAGCGATTCCCCCGTCAGCACACGCGAGCCAATGCTCATCATCTTGCCGAGGAAACCGGCGTCCGCATTGGAGCCGTCTCCCATCTTGGCTTCGAACTCGATATCGGCGTCCATCCAGTTCATCGCGCCCGCCTCGGCGATGACGGTTTCTGTCGGGTCCAGTTCGATCTCAACAACCTGCAGGTCGTTGCCATGGATCTCGTAGTCGATTTCTTCGCAGCGCACGAATCGTTTCTCCTGATGATGTCTGTTTGGTTGCTGTTGCCACAACTCGCACGGAACCTGCACAGGCGGAAGGGCCTGCCGCAAACCCTGCCGCAAACCCTGCCGCCCAGGCGACTGACTGCCACGCACCGTCCTGCCCGGTGCCAGTGCGGTCTAGCGGTCCCAGGGGAAGGTGAATGTGGGCTGCCGCGAAAAGCGCTTCTGTGAAATCGTCAGGCGGCTGCCGGCACCCGGTGCCAGGCGCACGGTGAAGGCGGAACCGTCGCCGGGCACATCCACCTTGACGCCATCTTCGACGGCGACGCTGCCCATCCTGTGTTCGCCATAGGCGCCGCCCTGGATGACGATGTGGCGCTCACGTACGGGATCCAGATTGACCAACTGCACTCTGACTTCGTCATCACTCATGGCATCGACGAGGGTGGCCACGTCCGGCGGCAGCCCGGCCCGACGAGTTTCCGGATCGAAGTAGCGCAGACGGCAGTGCAGGGTGTGCGCCGAACGCCCCACGGGAATGCCGCCGAGCATGAGCCGCACGAGGCTTTCGGTGACGGCAGGGTTGATGGAGTTCATGTCGTCGGACAGACGTGTGTCCGGGGCGGTGTCGTCGGCGGCCATCCGTGACATGCGATCCCGCACCTGGGCCAGGCTGCGGTCGAGTTCGGCCTCCGGGTACAGCGGGTTGTCCCCTTCGAGGAACTGCACCCACTTGTCGCCGGTGAGGCGCTGGCGGTCGGAGTCCCGCTGCGACCAGTACCACACGTCATGGGCGCCCGGCGAAAACGGCTGCGGACGGAAATCGTACCAACCATCGGCGCCATGCATGTAGGGATAGACGGTCCGGCCCCCTTCTTCCCTAGCGTTCTCGTTGACTTTGTCGAGCACACCGCGCCATGTATCGACGTAGGACGTATCCCCCGTCAGCAGCAGACCATGGCCAAAACCATAGTGGGCCCGGCTGTAACAGGCGGGTCGATTGGCCTTTTCGCCCGTCTGCGGCACGGTAACTGTGAAGCCCCAGCCATAACAGCCCCCCCACCAGTTGCCGTCTGCGGCGCCGCCAATTGTACCGTCGAGGCCAATGTTGGAAGGGATGATGCCGCCGTTGTCATCGGTGCGCTGCATCCATGCGTCGACGTACTCGATGACCCAGTTCCGGTACTGCTGTTCGCCGGTGATCATGTAGGCGACAAGGCCCAGGTGGGTGGCCTCGAGATTCAGCGGACAATCACCAACGATGTCGGTGTACTGCTCGAAGTGCGCCAGCATTTCGCCAAAGGTGCGCTCACCGTGACCGGGTCCGAAACGGCCCTCGATTTCGATGGGATCACCGGCCCAGTCCAGTCCCGTTGCCTTGCGCATGAGCGGCCCCCGACTGCCGTTGAACATGGAGCGGATGATGCGGTGTTTGCGGTCGTAGTTCGGCGCAAACGGGTCAGTGCCGTCGTACATCGACGCCCAGCGACGGAAGCGGCGCTCGTAGTTGGCGTCGTAGGGATCACTCAATCCGTACAACAGGTACGAGGACAGGCCTTCCCCGTGATGGAACCAGTCCAGCGATACGGGAAATTCCTTGTAGTACATGCCATCCCGCGCCATGGGCACGTCGATGGTCCGTGCCTTGGTGTACTGATCGATGTGGCCCTCGAAGCCAACCCGGAACATGTCGAGGATATCAGCGGGCCCACCCAGGGCGTGGAGCATGGTCCAGTTCAACTGGTTCTCGGCGGCATCGTCGGGTCCGTCGTCACCCCCCCACCGCGGCACACACAGCAGGTGGCCGGAGCGGGGGTCGAAATACTTGGCAAAGAAATCACGACAGGCCTGCGCCTGCGTCTGCAGCAGGTGGCGCTCCAGCAGGGCCCAGCGAGGGGGAGCAACGGCGGTGTCGAGGTCCAGCAGCGGTTTGTACGGAGCAGCCATGATCGTCTCTCTCGGGTTGGGCGGGGGTCCATCGGAGGAAGGGAGCAGGATGAAGGGAGTAAGGGCAGGCCGGTGGTTGTCGGCAAGGGTGGCAGCCCCTGCCACTGCTTAGGCCAGCAGAAAATCCTCGGCCTGCAGAGAATATCCGCGGATCTGCGCCTTCGGTGCGTCGTCGAGGATATAGTTGACCACGTAGATCTCGCCATCGTCGAACTGCACCCAGCCGGAGTATCCCGTATCTGACTCCGGGTGGCGGTCAAAATCCAGCGGCAAAATACGCGTGTGCGCCGCATTGCGCTCGCGCGCCAGACAGGATTCCACGTCCGTGAGTGCGGCAAAGAAATTCTGCGTCCACCAACCCACCCAGCCTTTGCCGCCCTGCATATAACGATGCGTGATCAGCAGCAGGCCGTTGTGCAGCATACCCGCCACGGGCCGGTGACACCCCGGCAGGGGAAAGCGCCACGGTCCCTGCCAGGTCTGTCCGCCATCGACGCTGATACACTTGAAGGCGTCGAGGCCCTGGCCGGAGTTTTCCCGCAGAAAGGCTACCACCTCACCCGTGGGCAACTCGACAAGAGAGGGTTCACACAACTGCAGCCCGGGGACTTCAGCGACGCTGTGCGGCCCCTGCCAGCAGGTCCCCTGATCGTCGCTCGACCAGGTGCGCACCGTCCACAGGGGCGTTTCTGCCGGGGGCCGTCGGGTGTGCGCCGTCAGCAACCAGCGACCGGCATGCTCGCCGTGTTGCAGTTCAATCAGTTGATCGGGCACGATGCCGACGACGGGTGTGGCCACCGGCTCTGTCCAGGTATCGCCGCCGTCGGCACTGAACCACAGCCAGTTGCTCTGTTGGCCGCCGATGTTGCCCTCGCCCCGGCCGGCGATCCGATCACACACGGCCACCAGTCTTCCATCCCGCAGACAGGACACCCGCGGACAGTTCCACCAGGGGTCCTGCTTCGGGTCGCCCCGCAAAGGTTCGCTCAGGCCCCGCTTGGGGGACCAGGTCCGGCCACGGTCATCGGAGGTGGTCACCATGGCGCGCGTATAGCCACGGTCCCGGTGGTGGGTGCATTCGGCAAAGACACACACCAGGCGTCCTTCGGGGGTCCGTGCCACATCGGGGAAAGCTTCGTAGATGCTGTCATCTCGACTGACGCTGAAACGCTGCACGCGCAACCTGCCTCCCTGTCGCGGTTCGGACCCGTATACGGGTCAGAACCGCCGATGTATATTACAACAAATGCAAAAAACCGAAGATGACAATCATCGTCGCGGCTGCAGCGCACGTGCCCTGCTGACGGGTCTGGCGGGGGCCCTGATCCTGAGTCTGGGGTCCACGTGGAACGACATGATGATCAAGGGCTCGGGGCTGGCGACGTGGAATTGGACCCCCGGGGCGATCTGCGTGTTTTTCGTCCTCGTCTTTGTCGTCAATACAGCCGTCGGCCGGCTGCATCGGCCCTGGGCGTTGACGAAGGCGGAACTGGCTGTCGCCTACGTCCTGATTCTGGTTGCCAACACGCTGACCGGTCGCGGCTTCTCCAGTCAGATCCTGCCGGTGATCACCGGCTCCACCTACTACGCGACACCTGAGAATGACTGGGGCAACGTCGTGCAGCCGAATCTGCCCACGTGGCCCCTGCCCCAGGGCCGCGACGCCATGTGGCAGTTCTACGAAGGCAGCCCGGGCGGCGCCATCCCCTGGGAGTCGTGGGCCCTGCCCCTGGCCTGGTGGGGCATCTTCGCGCTGGCCCTGTTCCTGACGATGACGTGTATCATGGTCATCCTGCGCAAACAGTGGGTGCAGTACGAGCGTCTGGCCTACCCCATGGTGCAACTGCCGCTGGCCATGATCGATCAGCAGGATGCCGACACGGGGGTGATGAAGCCCCTGTTCAAGAACTGGATGCTGTGGGTGGGATTCGCCATCCCCTTCGCCATGGGATCGCTCAACGCGCTGCACAACTACTACCCCGTGGTGCCGACGGTGGTTACCTACCTGCCATCCATTCCGATCCTGCGTGGCATGGCCGCCATCGAGCTGCGGATCTCTGCATCGATGGTCGGTTTTTCGTACTTCGTGCCACCAGGCATTGCCGCCGGGCTCTGTTTCTTCTACCTGATGACGACGGTGCAGCGTGGGCTGTGGGGTTTCATGGGATGGGGGACCAAGGAAGACGCCATGGGTGCCTACAGCCAGTACACCGAGCCCGACATCATCCACCAGGCGATGGGGGCGATGATCGTCCTCGTCATCGGCACTTTGTGGATCGGCCGGGCGCACCTGAAGGTCGTGTTCCGCAAGGCTTTCACCGGCGACCCCGGCATCGACGACAGCGACGAGATTCTGTCGTACCGCATGGCCGTCGTCGGTACCGGCATCGGCCTGACGGTGATGGCGGTGTGGCTCTGGTGTATCGGCATTCCACCGCCCGTGGTGGTGCTGTTGCTGGCCTCGGCCTTCATCATCTTCATCGCCATTTCACGCACCGTCGCCCAGGGCGGCGTGGCCAACATGTTTCCGCCGACCAACCCGCCGGATTTTGTCGTCTCCGCTGTTGGTTCGTCGGTGATTGGCGCCAAGGGTATGGCGGGCCTGTCCCTGTGTTACGCCTGGGGTGTCGACACGCTGATCCTGATGATGACAGCCGTCGCCAATGGACTCAAGCTGCTCACCGAGGTCGGTGCCGTGCATCGACATCGGCGCATGTTCGGTGGCATCGTCGCCGTCATCCTGGTTACCCTGCCGACGTCGATCGGCCTGATTCTGTACCTGGGATACGAACACGGCGCCATCAACCTGTCGCCGTTCTATTTCAACAATGTCTCGCAGTATCCCTTCCAGTTCCTGCAGATCAACATCGACACACCTTTTGCACCCAGCTGGATCGGCTCGCTGCACACCATCGCCGGGGCAGCCGTCATGGCCGGATTGATGGCGGTGCAGCACCATTATCTGTGGTGGCCGTTTCATCCCCTGGGTTATCCGGTGAGCTGCGTGTTTGGCGGCATGTGGTTCAGCGTCTTTGTCGCGTTGCTGGTGAAGACGACGATTCTGAAGTACGGCGGCCCCCTGTTGCTGGCGCGGCTGCGCCCCATCTTTCTCGGCCTGATCCTGGGTGAGGCCAGTGTCGGTGGCTTCTGGGTCATCGTCGATGCCTGCACCGGCATGCAGTCCAACACCTTGAGAGGAGTCTTCTTCGGATGACGGAAGCGCAGATCCGCTTTTTCCACAGTTTCGGCTACCTGTCCTGTCCCGCCCTGTTCGCTGCCAGTGAGATGGCGACGATCATCGACGAGTTCGAGCAATCCATTCAGTCCATCGGCGGCGGCGGCGGCCACGATGGCAGCAGGCGCACCATGTTTGGTGGCCCCATCGAGCACCGACCGGCGCTGTGTGCCCTGCTCGACGACGGCCGCATCGGGCAACTGGTGGGTAGTGTACTGGGTGACGACTTCAATTACGCCTCCGGGGACGGCAACTACTACGCCGGCGATACAGGCTGGCATCCCGATGGCAACTGGGGCCAGTTGTTCGCCTGCAAGGTTGCCTTCTACCTCGATCCCCTGACGGCGGAGACGGGAGCCCTGCGGGTGATCCCCGGCAGTCAGCGTCCCGACCACTTCCTGCGTGCCGACGCCATCGACCCGAACAAGGCGATGGATCTGTTCGGCGTGGCGCCGCGTGACTTTCCGGGGCGGGTCGTGCTGGCGTCACAGCCGGGAGACGTCGTCATCTTCAACCACGATCTCTACCACGCGGCTTTTGGTGGCAGCAACCGGCGCCGCATGTTCACCATGAATCTGACCCGCCACTGCACCACACCCGAGGATGTGGCGTTGCTGCGCCAGTACGTCGGGGTGCACTCGCCCGGCGGCTACAAGGTCGACACCGGCGCCGGTATGTATTTCCCGACCCTGCTGGACACCGCCGGCCCGACACGGATGCGGCACCTGCAGCAGTGCGCGGACCTGCATGATGAACTGTTCCCGCAGTACGCCCGCCGTCGCCCGTGACTTGTCTGCTGGCCCTGGATCAGGGCACCAGCTCCTCGCGGGCGCTGGTATTCGACGAACAGCTGCAGGTGCTGTCGGTGGCGCAGCAGCCCACGCGGCAGATCTTTCCCCGGCCTGGATGGGTCGAACAGGATCCGGAACAGATCTGGTCCACCCAGCGGGACACGGCACGACAGGCCCTGGCGGAGGCGGGCCGGACGGCAGGTGATGTCGCCGCCGTTGGCATTGCCAATCAGCGTGAGAGCGTCGTGCTCTGGGAGCGGCGCACGGGTCGGCCCCTGTACAACGCCATCATCTGGCAGGATCGCCGCACCGTGGACCACGTCCAACGTCTGCGTGCCGACGGCCACGAGGCCCGGGTCCGCCAATACACCGGCCTGGTGCTGGACCCCTACTTCAGCGCCACAAAGATCGCCTGGCTCCTCGAACATGTGCCGGATGCGCGCCATCGCGCCGAGGCGGGCGAGCTGGCGGCGGGCACGATCGACAGCTGGCTGCTGTGGAAGCTGACGGGGGGCGCCGTGCATGCCACGGATGTGACCAATGCGAGCCGCACGCAATTGTTTCACCTGGGTGAAATGACATGGGACGACGAGCTGCTGGAACTGTTCATGGTACCGCGTTCGCTGCTGCCTGACGTACACCCAAGCAGTGGCCTTGTGGCGCACACCGGGATGGCTGCCTTCGGCGCCCGCTTGCCGATCACCGGGGTCGCCGGGGACCAGCAGGCGGCCCTGTTCGGCCATCAGTGCACATCTCCCGGAATGGCGAAGAACACCTATGGCACGGGTTGTTTTCTGCTCATGCATACGGGGCACACACCGGTCCCCAGCGACGCCGGCCTGTTG
>JAQCJA010000210.1 GCA_027593305.1 bacterium | reverse complement strand
TCCGAGCGCGGGATTTTCAGCACTGCTGAAAATTCAGCGGGGTCATGGTGTGATGGAGTACACCTTGGGCCAGCGGGCGCTGGCGCTCATGGACTGGTGATTCTCTTTGATCGAGGGTCTTGCGGAAAACTTGACGACTGGCTTGAGGTGGCGCGGGCCGACGGAGATTGAGTCGAGTTAACTCAGTCGTACTTCCCCACCGGCGTCGGCTGATTCGTAGATCGCGTTCAGCAGGCGTTGCACACCCAGCGCTTCGCGCCAACTGACAGCGGGTGCCCGTTCGCCACGGATGGCCGCAAGAAACGCCACGTGTTCCGCCGTCGTCCGGCTTTCAGGTTCCGCCGCCACGTCCAGGACCACGGGCGTCACCTCTCGCTGCCGGTCCAGCGCCACGTGCGGCGACACATCCTGGGCTACGCCCAGCGTGCCGTGGATCTCCCACCCGTGCGCACGCTCCCGGGGATGCTGCAGCCAGTTGCCCTCGATCGACATGGACGAACCGTCGGCGAAGCGCACATGCGCGTGGCCGAAATCCTCCACCGAGACTTCTGCGACTTCCCCCTCGAAGTGGATGGGTGGGTCCGGCATCTTGTCTATGCGCCGGAAGGTCGATGCCGTGACCGTCAGCGGCTCCGGCGCGCCGAGCAGCCAGTAGACGGCATCGAGAGGGTGCACCGTGGTCGCCGCCAGGACACCACCCAGTGACATGTCCTGCCGGTGGAAGTAGCGGCCCCAGGGGTAGGACATGGCGTGCCCACCCCAGACGCGCGTGTGGTAGATCGGCCCGAGGCCACCATCTGCCAGAAATCGGCGTACCGCCTGCTCCGCCGGTGACTGGCGGATCTGGAAACCGATGGTGAACAGCCGCCCTGCCTTGAGGGCAGCCGCCTGCATCGCCTCCCCTTCTGCAACACTCATACACAACGGCTTCTCACACAGCACGTGCGCCCCGGCAGCAAAGGCAGCGATACATTGCTGCGCATGGAACTTCGGCGGCGAAACAACGATGACGTATTCCGGCGACACGGCGGCCAGCATATCGTCCGCCTCCGCAAAAGGCCGCGTCCCCGTTTCTCCGGACGCCGCCAGCTTTTCCGCCGACGGCAGATGGGGATCAACGACGGCCACCACCTGCGCCTCGGTGACCCGACCCAACCACTTCATGTGTTCGCGCCCCATGACACCGGCGCCGATGATGGCGGTGCGGACTCTCTCCATGGGGCCTCCTAGGGCCGGCTCGGACTGCCATCAGGCAGCCGCGTCTGTGTCCACTGCTCAATCGTATCCTGGCAGGGATACTTGGCTGCCAGTTCTTCGTTGATGTCGATGCCGAGGCCGGGCAGATCATTCGGATACATGTAACCACCGCGAACTTCGGGCAACCCGGGGAAGATTTCATAACACAGCTCATTGAAGCGGCACCACTCCTGCACACCGAAATTCGGCGCCCACAGATCCAGGTGCATGTTGGCCGCGTGCCCGACGGGTGACGTATCGCCAGGGCCGTGCCATGCCGTGCGAATGCCGTACATCCTGGCAAAGGCCGCCACGTTGCGCGCCGGCGTGATGCCCCCCATCTGCGACACATGCATGCGGATGAAATCGATCAGCCGACCCTCGATCAGCGGCTGCCACTCGCGGGGATGGTTGAACAATTCCCCCATGGCGATCGGCGTCGCACACTGGGACCGAATGTTGTGAAACCAGTCGATGTCCTCCGGCGCCAGCGGATCCTCGAGGAAGAACAGCTTGTACTTCTCCATGTCCTTGGCGAACTGCACCGCATCGATCGGCACCAGGCGCTCATGGATGTCGTGCAGCAGTTCCACTTCGAAACCCAGCTCGGAGCGGACGTGATCAAAAACTTCGAGATGGGCCCGCATGTAGCCGCGCGGATCGAAGTAGGCACCATCGAGGGCACCATCCGGACGCGGCTGCTTTGATTCCATGCCACCGTAGCCGCCCTGTTGCACGCGGATGTACTGATAGCCCTGCTCCCTGTACTTCTGGATGGACTCAACGATCTCCTCCTTCGTCGAACCTCCGGCGTGGGCATAACAGGCGGCCGCCTCGCGACACTTGCCTCCCAGCAGTTGATACACCGGCATGTTGGCGCGCTTGCCCTTGATATCCCACAGCGCCTGATCGACGCCGGAGATGGCGTTGTTGAGCACCGGACCATTGCGCCAGTAACTGTTGACCGCCGACATCTGGTAGATCTCTTCGATCCGATCCACATCGCGGCCGATCAGGAAGGGTTTGAGGTGGCGCTCGATCGCCGCATGCACGGCGTTGAACCGCTGGGTGAAGGTGGCGCAGCCTACGCCATACAGGCCCGGTTCGGAGGTGATCAGCTTGACGATGATCAGGCGCGACCCGGCAGGCTGCGTCATGATGATCTTTACATCCTTGATCGTGACCGTGCTCATGGCGCTGACATCCACTGTGAGGGGTTTGAAAGCTGTCGAAGGGTTGTGCTCTGCCGTCGTCCTGTCAAGACCGCGGTCAGCCCAGCAGGGCGCGCAGATCGAGCCCGTTGTCGGCCATCGGCGGGCACCAGACACAGGCGCCCGTCTCGGGCCGGGTGAAGGTGAAGAGGGCATCCGTGATGCCATCATCGACACCGACCATGCGGCGCAGCAGCGCTTCGAAGGCGTTGAAGCTGTGGCCGAAGGCGAGAAAGACCAGTCCCTGACGGTGTGCATCCGCCCAGGGCATGGACCGCCGCACAACAAAGGCGGCCGGTTCGAAACCCTCCTGCGCCGTGCGTTTCACATGGGCCGACGCCGGCGCCGCTGCGATCTCTTCGTTGCCAGCGATGCGGCGGCCGATCATGTGGTCCCGCCCGGTGGCAGACATCTGCTCGAGCCGATCCAGATCGTGTACCCAGCGTTGCACGGCGGCAAAACTGCCACCGTCGAGACCGGGACCCACGCCCTGCACGATGGCAGCCCGCACTGCGGCATCCGCCTGCGGATTTTCCGTTCCATCCTCATACCCGGACAGGTCACGACTGTCGCGGTACATGAAGGCATCCACGACGTCGGCCAGTTCGTAGGCGGGCGCCAGCAGCCTGGCCAATCGCCGCGTCTCATGGAGCAGCACGCCGCGGTCGTCGCCGCGCAGCCAGCACCACAGGGCAACGCAAGTCGACGGGATGTGAATGTCCCCCGGCATCTGCGGGAAGGGGCGCAGCCCTGCGATCGAGGCACCGACGGCAGCCACCGTCTCCGGGCCTAGACCGACGACGACACTGTTGCCATCAACGGCGGCAGCCAGTGCCTGCAGCGTGGTCTTGAGATCGGCATTGTCCGCCGTCATCGGCGACAGCTGGAAACTCAGATGTCGGGCGGCGGCGGGCACGGGGGCAAGGATGCCCGGTTGCGACAACTGCATCTGCATCTCCAATCGGCTGGGGTGTTGTATACTGTAGAAGTTCCACAAGATCCAGTGCGGGACAAGCCCATCCTTCACCCGGCGAAAGAGACCGATGGCCCAGATCACTGAGAGCGGATCCGAGTTGCATATCGACACCGATCGATTCACCGCCGTCATCGCCACCGAGGGTTATGTCAGCGGCGTACGGGCGGGCTCCTTCGTCGACCGGCAGAGCGGCGCCCGCGACCTCGGCCATGGCCTCGACATCGCCGATTTCCTGCTGCAGCCGGCTGCAAACGAGCCCCAGCATGGGGAACACCGTTATGAGTTCGGTGATCTGCCCCATGGCAACATCGCCAAACGATATGTGGAGCTGCCACAGATCTGCACGCAGGCGCGCAAGCTCCCGTACCGTCTGTATCGCGGCGACGGCTTCGTCGCCGTGAAGCAGTGGTACAACTGGACGATCGCCACGGCAGGCTTCACGGCGGGATCCCTGTGGGAGCAGATCCTCGTGTTCCCCGACGGCGAGCGCTACTTCTTCTGCTGTGATCGGATCACGAGTGCCAACGACGCCGAGGCGCTGATCTTCCGTCTGGATCTGCCCGGCCACCTGAAGCACACCGATGGCGCCGACTTCTCCGAGATCTACCTCAGTTACGAGGGCCGCATCCCCGCCGCCGACTTTCGGCAGGATTTTGCCCCCGACGCCCGTCACCTCTACCGCCGCCACGACAGCACCCTGCCTGAGCGCATGATCCGCGCCTACCGTGGCACAGCCTCCGGCGCCCATGGACCGTGGCTGGCAGGCCTCACCCTGGAACCGGCAGATGTCTACGAGGCCTGGTGCCATCAGCGGGGGTATGTCTGCTTCATCCAGGAACTCGGTGGTCGCCCGATCCGCGCCGGCCAACGATTCGGTGCGGCGCACATCATTGGTTTTTTCGATGACATCGACCAGATGCATCACGTCTACGACCGCCACCGGGGCCACCGGGGCCTCGAAGTAACCGGTGACGACAGCGACGCATCCTGGCACTGGCGGCACGAACCTTGACCGCAGCGCTCTACCTGTCCCTGGGGGAGACGAACATCTCGGCTTGATACGGCAGGAACTGTCCCTGTCGCCGATAGAGCTCGTGGTACTGCTGCAGCTTGTCGGCGTCGACCTCGACGCCCAGTCCGACCCCATCGGGGATGCCCCAGGTGGGTCCCGACGCGGTCGGCAACGGCTGCTGCAGGATGTCGTCCGCCATCATGGCGGCCACCTGCTGGTTGCCGTCGACCAGGTTGGGCAGCGTCAGACAGACGTGCTGGGATGCCGCCGCCATGAGACCGAGTTCCCCATGGGTGTGGCGGCAGACGGTCAGACCTTCCTGGTGGGCGGCCCAACTGAGGCGATGAAACGCGGCCAGGGTGCCCACCCAGTTGCTGCTGAAGCATAACGTGTCGACGGCGCGGCGTTTGATGATCTCATGCACGTCGCACAGGCGCCACAGGCCCTCGTTGGCACAGACCGCCACCGGCTGTCGGGACCGGACCTCGATCATGTTCTCCACCGGCTCCGGCCAGACCGGCTGTTCGACGAAGTCGATGTGGTGACGATCGAACTCGGCCAGATAACGGATCGCCTCATTCACCGTCCACGAGCCATTGGCGTCGATGCGGATCCGCCCCGTCGGCCCAATCGCCTGGCGCAGGGCGGCGACCATGTCACACTCGGCTGCAAAGTTGAGACCGACTTTCAGATAGAACACGCTGTAGCCGGCGGCGACTCCCGCCCGCGCCTGGGTCGCTACGTCCTCGGGTGAACCGTAGGCGAGGTAGCAGAAGTAATCGACATTGGGACGACGCAGACCGCCGAAGAGATTGTACAACGGCTGGCCCGCCGCCTTGCCACAGAGATCATTGAGGGCCATGTCGATGCCGGCAAAGGCGAAGTGTCCCGTCATCTCCCGATGAAACCAGTGCGCTGTACCGTAGAAGTCGGCGGCCATGGCGTCACGTTCCCAGGGGTCGCGACCGGTGAACAGCGGCACGGCGGAGCGCACGACTTCGTAGACACTCTCGACGTTGGGACCGGGACAGCTTTCCCCCCAGCCCACCAGGCCGTCGTCCGTCGTGATCTTCACAACAACGGCGGTCACACCATCGCGTTGCACCCGCGAACTGGTCTCACGATGGCTGTAGGGAACACTGACAATGGTCGGCTCGATCGACGTGATTTTCATTCACCTTCTCCCGGGTCAAACTGCGACGATGATCGCAGCAGCCTGACGAAACAACTTCCCCTTGTGCCTGTCGACCATCGACACCGCGAATGGCGTTAGATTCTCGCAATGATCCGGCACCTGCTCATCACCGCCCTTGGGCTCCTGAGCCCGGAAGGAACCAGCAACATGGACGACATCCGTTTACGGCTGGGTGCGGGCGAGCCTGCCGCCGGCTCCTGCCGGCTGCTGTTGCCCTGATCCCATGGCCAGCTACCTGACAGGACAACGCCTCGTCATTGTGGGCCCTCGCCGCATCGAAGTGGAGCCATTCGAAGTGGCCCGCCCACAGGCCGGCCAGGTACTCATCGAGCAGACGATGACCGCCGTGAGTACCGGCACCGAGATCTACAGCTGGATCCACGGATCCGAGCCGGGACGGCCCGCCGAGTTCCCCCGAGTCACGGGCTACTGCGCCACGGGTACGGTACTGGCCGTCGGCAAGGATGTCACCGACCTGCAACCGGGAGACCGCGTCGCCGCCCAGGGCAATCACGCATCACACCTGCTGGCGACGCGCAATGTGTATCCTCTGCCGGAGGGTGTCGGCTGGGAGGATGCCAGTCTGCTGACGATGGCCGCCATCGCCATGCACGGTGTGCGCCGCGCCCGGGTGGAACTGGGTGAGAGTGTTGTGGTCCTCGGCCTTGGTGTCGTGGGCCAGCTGGCATTGTCCCTGGCGGGACTCGCTGGCGCCATACCCCTCATAGGGCTCGACCTCGACCCGCAGCGGCTGTCGCAGGCGACCCGTCGCGGTGCCGCTGCCGCCATCTGCCCCACGGACGTGGACACCACGGTGGACACCACGGTGGACACCACGGTGACACGGGTGCAGTCCTTGTGTACGGGTGACGGCGCCGATGTCGTCATCGAGGCAACGGGCAAGCCTGCCGTCTATCCCATGGCGGCCCGACTGGCCCGCAGCGGGGGACGCGTTGTGGCCCTGGGATCTCCTCGAGGCACGGTGGAGATGGACTTCCTGCGCGACATCCACCTGCGGGAGGTCGATCTCATCGGGGCGATCCAACCCCTCACGCCCGAGGCCGACCACATCTACTATCCGTGGACCAAAGATCGCGAACGCCGACTGCTGTTGAACCTGATCGACCGGGGACGGTTGTCCATGAGCGACCTGATCTCGCATCGGCCCCGGCCACAGGATTGTCAGAGCATCTACGAAATGCTTGCCGACCGACCGGGCGAGGCGCTGGGCGTCGTCTTCGACTGGCGTTAACAGCGGCGGTTCGTCAGGTCCACTCGCAGGCCAACCATGCCGCCCGTATCAGTTGTTGCTGGCGATCTCCTGTGGATCGTGCAGTCGACGCCTTGCATCACGGCCGACGTCACGCGCCGCCGCGAACTGTGAGCAGGTGGATTGCACGATGTTGCTCAGACGCAGGGCCTCGGCGGCGTCCCCCCTGGCGAGGGCGGCGCGTGCCAACTCGTAGAACGAGACACCGATACGGTCCTGCACGGTGGCGTAGTTGGGGTCACTCTCGGCGGTCTGGCGGAAGTAGCCCACGGCCTGGTTCCAGCGGCCAGTATCGAAGGCCTCTTCACCAGCCTTGTACAGGCTCTGTCGAATCAGCTCCTGCGCATCCTTGTAGTTCAGATGGAACGGTGACACACGTTCCAGACGACTGATGGCTTTATCCCACTGACCGGCGTCAAAGGCTTGCACGCCGGCATCATAGGGCTCTTCGCATCCCACCAGCACAACCGCCGCAAGGACGGTCCACCACCATCTTCCGGCACCCATCTCCACCTGCCTTTCCCATGGAGCCCCAGACTGCAGTACAACTATCGGCATTTCGCCCTGGCACGCCAGCAGGAGCCCCGGCGACCTGACTGGGCCCAACGCCGCGCCTGTCACACAGCGCCGAGCACCA